>URFU01000006.1 GCA_900547125.1 uncultured Collinsella sp. | reverse complement strand
TCCTTGAGCTCCGGCATATTGGCAAGTTCGCTCTTGTTGCGGGCGAGTTCCAAATCAATCTGTTGCAGCTTGAGTAGCGTAGCGCCGGCGCTCATAAGTTCTCTCCTTTTGTCACAGTCCACCATTGGCAAGGGTTCAGTATTTTAATCGCATGACGGGGGTCGACCCCGGCGTCAACTGCAGAGTTCATCAATATATCAACGAACGGCTCCTCGGAGCGGTCGTGGCCGAGCAAGATCACCGGCAGTCCGCGCAAGGCAAGATCTTGAGCCGCGTGGTAGCCCACCTCGCCCGTTACGACAACATCTGCGCCTGCGGCAATGGCGAGCTCTCCAAAGTTGCCCAGGGAGCCGCCCAAAATGGCGACGGTGCGGCACGGGTGATCGGTCTCACCCCACACGCGCGGGTCGCTGCCAAACGCCGTGGCAGCACGGGTGGCAAGATCGCGCAGCGTGCACGGGTCGTTGAGCGTTGCAAGCGCGCCCAGGCCGGTGGCCTCGGGGTCGTCCACATGCTCCAGCGAGCTCACGGGTGCGGCACCCAGCAGCTCGCTCAGACAGACACGCGCCTCGTGCGAGCGGTCCAGGTTGGTGTGGAGCGAGATAATGCTCACCTCACAACGGGCCGCCTCGTAGAGCGCCGCACTGCACTGGGGACGCGTCGCGCTGGGCGGGCAAAATGCCTCGGGTGCCTTGATATAGACGGGATGATGCGTGAGCAACACATTGGCTCCGGCTTCCAATGCACGCTGCACGTTGTCCCTGGTAGCGTCGAGCGCACAGGCCACGCCGCGGATCTCGTCGTCGGGATCTCCGACGGATAAGCCTACGTGGTCCCAGGGCTCGGCGTCCGTCTTGGGATAGCGTGCAAGCAGGGCGCGCTCGAGCTCGGAGACGATCATGCGGCACCTACGATTGAGAGCAGCGTCTGGGCAAAGTCGTCCAGATCGGCCGGGTTCACGCGATCATCGAACGAGATACGCAGTGCGCCCAATGCCTGCTCGCGACCGATGCCCATCGCGCTCAAAACATGGCTGGGGTCCATGCTGCTGCTCGAGCATGCCGAGCCTGCCGATACCTCAAAGCCGGCGGCATCGAGCTTGATGATGAGCTCCTCGGAGTCCATGCCGTCAATGTAGATCGATACCATGCCGGGCAGACGGTCGGCCTGCGTGTAGTCGCCCATCGTGGCGTGAATGCGCGGATGGGCCGTAAGCGTGGCATAGAGCTTATCGGAAAGGGCTTGCAGCGCCGCGCGCTCCTGGGCTACGTTCGGCAACAGCGCGGAGGCGGCAGCGGCAAAAGCCAACTGCGTGCGCAGATCCTGCGTGCCGGCGCGACGGCCGGCCTCCTGTCCGCCGCCAAAGATGCGGGGGCGCAGCGGCGTGCGGCTCTTAAGGTAGAGCGCGCCGGAGGCCACGGGGCCACCAATCTTGTGTGCGGCAACGGTCATGGCGTCAACGCCCAGCTCGGTGACATCGAGCGGAATATGCAAGTAGCCCTGGATGGCATCGGTATGGAACAGGGCGCCCGCGGCGTGCGCAGCAGCGGCAAGCTCGCGGATGGGCTGCACCACACCGGTCTCGTTATTGGCGACCATAATGCTCACGAGTGCCACGTCGTCGCCGAGCAAGTCGCTCAGCGCGGCAGGCTCAATGTGGCCCGCGCGGCAGGGCTGGACCAGGTCAACGGTAAAGCCCGCGGCTCGCAGCAACGGTAGGTTGTCCAGGATCGAATCGTGCTCGATCGCCGATACGATCACGCGGTCACGCTTGCGATCGCGTTGACGGGCGCCCTCGGCAAGTCCGAGGAGCGCCAGCTGGTTTGCCTCGGTACCGCCGTTGGTCAAGATGATCTCGGACGGACGGACGCGCGCGCCAAAGCTGCGGGCAATCTCGCGACGCGCCACTTCTAGGCGCGCAGCGGCCTTGCGGCCGAGCGAATGTAGCGAGTTGGGGTTGACGCCAGCAAGCTCGCTGTCGTCGTACTCGCGCTGCGCAAGGAGCGCCTCGGCGCGCATGGGCGTCGAGGCAGCATAGTCAAGATTCACGGGTATGCGGTTTTGACCTGCGGTCATAAGGGTTTATGCCTCCTGAGCGGCCTCGTTGCCCAGCTTCTGCAGCAGCGCAACCTCGGCAGCGGGATCTTCGGACTTAAATACGGCGGAACCGGCCACGAGCACGTTGGCACCGGCCTTGACGACCTCGGCGATGTTCTTGGAAGAGATGCCGCCGTCGACCTCGATGAGGGGCGAAACGCCATGGCGCTCGCACATGGCCTTGAGCTCGTGCAGTTTGGCAATGGTACCGGGGATAAAGCTCTGGCCACCAAAGCCGGGGTTCACGCTCATGAGCAGCACCATGTCGACAACATCGATGATGCTTTCGAGCACGCAGACTGGCGTGGCGGGGTTGAGCACCACACCGGCCTTGACGCCGCGCTGCTGCAGGTGCGTGAGCGTGCGGTGCAGGTGCGTGGAAGCCTCGTAGTGCACGGTGATCATGTCGGCACCGGCGTCGGCGTACCAATCGACCGTCTCGTCGGGGTTCGTCACCATGAGGTGCGCGTCGACCGGTACATCGGTGGAGCGCTTGACGGCCTTAAGGATGTCAACGCCAAAGGTGAGGTTGCCGGTAAAATGACCGTCCATGACGTCAAAGTGCACGTAGTCGGCACCGGCGATCTTGTCGAGCTCGCCCTTGAGGTTGGCCATGTCGGCCGAAAGGACGGACGGAGCGATTTTGATGGAACCCATGGTAATAGCCTTTCTGCGCTAGTCGGTGAGTCCGTAGAACTCTTGGGAGGGTACGCGGTCGGTAAGAATCTCGAGCGCCCTGTCCAAAGTAACACCGTTGTAGAGCGTTTGCTCCACGGCAAAGGTGAGCGGAATGTCTACGCCCAGTGAACGGGCGAGCTCGCTGACGCTGCGGGCCGCGACGGCGCCCTCGACCACCATATGCGTGCGCGTCTGGTACTCGTCGAGCGACACGCCGTGGGCAAACTCGTAGCCAAAGGTGCGGTTGCGCGAATGTTCCGACGTGCAGGTGGCGATGAGGTCGCCCATGCCGGCGAGGCCCATGCAAGTCATGGCCTGCCCGCCGCGGGCGTGCACCAGGCGGCTGATCTCGGCCAGGCCGCGCGTCATGATAAGGGCGAGCGTGTTGTCGCCCGCGCCGGTGCCGGCGGAAATGCCGCACACGATGGCGATGACGTTTTTCATGGCGCCGCAAACCTCGACGCCGGTCATGTCTTGCGACAGGTAGATGCGGAAGGCCGTGGAAAGTAGCAGCTCTTTAAAAGTCTCCCCCACCTGCTGGTCCTCGCTGGCGATGACGGCGGCAGAAAGTCCGCCGCGGCAGATCTCCTCGGCATGGTTGGGGCCCGAGAGCGCCGCTACGCGTGCCTCGTTGCCGATCTCGCTGGCGATGACCTCGCTCATGAGCAGGCCGGACTCGGGCTCAATGCCCTTGGTGAGGCAGAGTACCGGGGCGTCGGCGGCGATGAAGGGTGCTGCCTGATGACATACACTGCGCAGGTGCGTGGAGGGCACGGCAAAGATAATGGCGCCGGCGCCGTCGAGCGCCTGCGCCAGGTCCGTGGTGGCGACGACGTTGCCGCGCAGCTCGTAGTCCACCAGATACCGGGGATTGCGGAGCTCGCCATTGATGCCGGCAGCCGTCTGCTCACTATGGGCCCACATGGTCACGCGCTCGGCTCGAGCGGCGGCAAGGCCGGCGACGGCGGTTCCCCAGGAGCCGGAGCCAATCAGCGCAACATTCATGACTCTCTCCTACTTATCGTCGGGCTCGGTGACGCGCTTGGTAAACGAGAGCTTGGACTCCTTGCCCGTCATGAGCTTTTTGATGTTCGCACGATGGGCCCACACCACGGTGATGCCGATCAGCGCCATGCAAAATTTGAGACCCAGGCTGCCGTACGGAAAGACCGCGCAGACGGCGATGGGAAGACCGATGGCCGCGGCAAGCGAGCCCACCGACACGAACTTGGTGATGGCGACGGCCACGATAAACATGCCCAGCAGCGACAGTCCGATGGGCCAGTACCAGGCGAGGATGACGCCCAAGCCCACGGCAATACCCTTGCCGCCGTGGAAGTTGAGGTAGGGCGAGAAGATGTGGCCCCATACGGCCGCCAGGCAAATGATGCCGAGCATCCAATCGCCGGGGGCTCCAGGCGCCATGATGCTCACAGGGAAGCCATAGCCCGCGCCCGCGATAAGCGGACGGGCGATAAGGACGCAGACGGCGCCCTTAAGGCAGTCGAGCAGCAGTGTGAGCGCGGCCACCTTGGGGCCGGCTACGCGCAGCGCGTTGGTGGTGCCAATGTTGCCGGAGCCCGCCTTGCGAATGTCGGTGTGGTTGAACACGCGGCCCAGGATCAGGCCAAACGGAATCGCTCCGATAAAGAACGAGATCACGGCGCAGATGACGGTCAGCAGAATCGGATTATGCATCCTTTTGCTCCTTCTTCCTAAAGAAGAGTCGAATGGGCGTGCCGGCAAAGTCGAAGGTCGAGCGCATGCGGTTCTCCACGTAGCGCTGGTAGGTGTCGTTGACCAGGTCACTGTGGTTGACGAAGAACGTGAACGTCGGCGGGTTGACGCCCGTCTGGGTCACGTAGTGCATGCGCAGGCGGCGCTTGCCGTCCACCACGGTGTGGCCGAACTCGCGCAGGTCGGTGAGGAAGGTGTTAAGGCGCGAGGTGGTGATCTTTTGCGAGCGAGTCTTCTCGGCGGCGTCGACCATCGCCCAGATCTTCTCGACGCTGCGGCCAGTGAGGGCCGAGATGCGCAGGTACTGGGCCCAGGGAGCCATGACGCCCAGACGGCGGTCGATGGTCTCCATGCAGGCCTCGCGCTTACGGTCGTCGACGCGCAGATCCCACTTGTTGAGCAGCACCACGATGGCGCAGCCGCGTTCGATGGCCAAGCCCATGACCTTCTGATCCTGCTCGGTGACGCCCACGGAGGCGTCGACGACGAGCAGTGCCACATCGGCGCGATCGATGGCACGCAGGCCGCGGACCATGGAGTAGTACTCGATGTTCTCGTACACGGTGCTCTTCTTACGAATGCCCGCGGTGTCGACCATACGGTAGTGCTTGCCGTTGCGCTCGACGACGGTGTCGATAGCATCGCGCGTGGTGCCGGCGATGTTGGACACGATGGAGCGGTCGGCGCCCAGGATGCGGTTGAACAGCGA
Organism: uncultured Collinsella sp.; assembly: GCA_900547125.1. Lineage (GTDB taxonomy): Bacteria > Actinomycetota > Coriobacteriia > Coriobacteriales > Coriobacteriaceae > Collinsella. Next base: position 29,385 of record URFU01000006.1, on the reverse strand, counting down.
GGACTTACCGGCGTTGGGGCGGCCGATGATGGCGACGTTCAGCGCATCGGGGAACGCGTCGGCGCCCTCGTCCTCCTCCTCGGGCAACAGGGCCACGATGTCGTCGAGCAGGTCGCCCGTGCCGTGGCCGTGCAGGGCCGAGAGCGGCGTGGGCTCGCCGATGCCGAGGGAATAGAACTCCCAGATGTTGTCATTCTCGCGATCGGGGTTGTCGAGCTTGTTCACCAGCAGAAAGACCGGCTTGTCGCAGCGCTTGAGCATGCGGGCGACCGACTCGTCCTCCTCGGTAACGCCGGTGCGGCCGTCGACCACAAACAGAATGACGGCTGCTTCCTCGGCGGCAGCAAGGGCCTGGTCGCGGATGGACGTGGCAAAGACGTCGTCGCTCTTGAGCGGCTCGATGCCGCCCGTGTCGACGATGGTGAACTCACGGCCGTTCCAGTCGGCCGTGTGATACGAGCGGTCGCGCGTGACGCCGCGGGACTCGTGGACGATGGCGTCCGAGGTCTGGGCCAGGCGGTTGACGAGCGTGGACTTGCCCACGTTGGGGCGTCCGACGACGGCGACGATAGGTTTCATCTGCTCTCCTTTAATGGGTAGGGTAAGCGGGAATAGTTGAATTGGCGGGCGTTATGCCAAGGATGTCCTCCAGGGTATCGAGCAGCTCATGCGGCATGGTCGACACCACATGAACCTCGGCGCCGCGACCGGTAAGGCTTGCGAGTAATTCGTCACGATGATACTCGTCAAGGGTCATACCGTCGGCGTTGAACATGAGCTTAGGCACAAAGAGCATAACCCCCGACAGGTCCTGCGGCAGCTGCTCCAAGATGTCGCAGGCGACGATGAGGCCGGTCACGTCCACGTTGCCGCCAAAGTAACGGTTTTTGATTGCCGTGACGGCACCGGCAAGGCCCTGCGGCGATTCCACAAAACGCGCCACCGTATCGCGCGCGCTGGCGCCCGAAAGACACAGCAGGTGCTGGCCACGGGCGGTGATTGCCTCGCGAACGCGGCGCAGGCGCTCGGCGTGCGCGTCGATCACGTCGGCGGTCTCGTCCAGATAGGAGCGAATCATGCCGATGCCGTCGTAGTACTGCGGGTAGCCGTCGTAAAAGTCTGCCTCGGGCGGCTCGATGCCGGCATCCAGATAAAACTCGTCGCTCATCTGAAAGGTGTGGCGGCCAAAGCGCTCGAAGGCACGGTCCTGGAAGGGCCGAATCATGGCGATGGTCTCGCGTGCTAGCTCGGGCTTGTCACTGTAGGACCAGCTAAAACGGTTCTGATGCTTGGTAAAACCGAGCGGCACAATGCCCAGGCTCGTGATCTGCTCGTGCTCCTCGCAAAAGCGCAGGGTCTTTTCCAGCTCCTCGCCGTCGTTCATGCCGGGACACAGCACAATCTGCGCGTGAATCTCGATGCCGGCTGCCATGATGGCCTCGAGCACGTCCATGCCGCGCTGGGCGTTGCGGCCCATCATGCGGCGGCGGACGTCGGGGCTCACAGCGTGGACTGACACGTTCATGGGGCTCATGTTGCGGTCGATGACGTTTTGCACGTCCTCGTCGGAAAGGTTGGTAAGCGTGACGAAGTTGCCCTGCAAAAAGCTCAGACGGTAGTCGTCATCGCGGATGTAGAGCGTGGAGCGACCGCCCTTGGGCAGCATGGTCATAAAGCAGAACACGCAGGCGTTTACGCAGGTGCGCATGCCATCGAAGATGGGGCCATCGAACTCTAGGCCCCAGTCCTCGCCGGGAAAGCGATCAAGCTCAACGGGGGTGACGGTGTCGTCGCGCGGGTCGAATACCTCCAGCTCGACGGTGTCGTCATCTGCCTCCCAGAGCCACACGATCATATCGGTCAGCTGCTCACCGTTGACCGTAAGCACGCGCATGCCCGGCTCGATACCCACATCCCATGCGGGTGATTCGGGGCGCACGTTTTTAACGAGCGCGCCCTCACCCGGCTCGGGGTCGCGGCTGCGCCCGTAATCGGCCACCTCGGCGGCGTATCCGGGTACGGTCTGGTCCATGATTAGCGGCAAAGCTCCTTGATGCGCTCGACGGCGCGCTCGATGTGTTCTTGCGGGGTGGAGGCTCCGGCGGTGATGCCGATGTGGTGAGCATTGGCAAACCATGCGGCCTGTAGCTCGGAAGCTTCCTCGATGTGATGCGTGTGCTCGCAAACGTCGGTGCAGATTTGCGCCAAGCGGCGGGTGTTACCCGAGTTCTTCCCGCCCACGACGACCATGCAATCACAGCGGTTGGCAAGTGCGGCTGCTGCCTGCTGACGCTCACTCGTGGCGGCACAGATGGTGTTGATCACGCGCAGCTCCTGCACACGTGGGGTGATGGCAGCCACGACCTCGGCGAGGTTTTGGGCAGTCTGGGTGGTCTGCACAACCAGGCCTACCTTGCCTTTGAGCGGCAGCGCGTCCGCATCGGCGGCACAACTCACGACCTGCGCGTCATCGCCGGCATGGCCCAGGATACCCTCCACCTCAGGATGCCCCGGCTCGCCCACGACGAGCACGCGATATCCCTCGCGTACCAGGCGCTCGGCTGCCACATGGACCTTCTTCACGTAGGGACAGGTGGCGTCAACTACATTGAGGCCGCGCTCGCGGGCGGCCTCAATCACCTGCGGCACCACGCCGTGCGCGCGAATGATCACGGTGCCCGATGCGGCATCGTCCAAGGTGTCGGCTAGACCAACGCCTGCCTCGGCGAGCTCGCGTACCACGATGGGGTTATGGATGAGCGGGCCCAGGGTGTGGACCTGAGTGCTCTCCCCTGCCTGCGGGGCGGCCGCCAGGGCCATATCGAGCGCGCGCTGCACGCCGTAGCAGGTGCCGGCGTGGGCAGCGATTTCGATGGTGGGGGCGTCGACCTTTCCGGTTACAGCCTCGGCAGTGTTCATGACTTCCTCGCCCATGGCTAGAACCTACCCGGGTGCTCGGCGCACAGGTCGTCGCGCATGGCGTAGACACGACTCATGGCCTCGGACTCAAACCATGCCAGACGCTCCTTGCGCTTGAGCTCGGCCGGTGCATCGGATAGCGAGATGGCCTTTCCGGCACGGATCCAGCACTTTTTGGGGCGCATGATCTTTTTGCCCGCAGGCGTAATATCGGACCAGCCGCAGATGGCGAGCGGGTTGACGGGCGCCTTGCCCATCTGGGCGATAAGCGCAAAACCGCCGTGGACCTCGGGCTTGATCTCGCGCGAGCGGATGCGCGTGCCCTCGGGGAAGATCAAGACGTCCTCGCCGCGCTGCAGCGCATGCTGGGCGGCACGCAGACACTTCATGTCAGCCGTGCCGCGCTCGACGGGAATACCGCCCACGCGGCTAAAGGCCCAGCGCACGATCTTGCTCTTGGCGAACTCAGATTTAAAGATAGGGCGCACACGGCGGCCGCCGAAGAACAACGCCGTCTCAACGGCCAGCAGCTCAGCCATTGAGGTGTGGTTGCAGATGACCACGCTGCCGCGGCCTTCCTGGCGCTCAAACAGCAGGGCGCTGTCCTCGACCTTCCAACGCCACATGAGCTTGGAGAAGACCCACAGGATGCCCATGACTACGGCGACAGTGCCGCGGATGAGCGCCGGGAACTCGGCGTAGGGGGCGTTGTAGTAATCCTCGGGCGTCTGCTTAAACAGGCGCATGGGCTACCTCCTTTGGTTGATGAGGTCCTCGATGATCGAGACGACCTCGTCGATGGTGTGGGCGGTGGAGTCGACGTGCACGGCGTCCTCGGCGGGAACGAGCGGCGCGACCTCGCGGCTGCTGTCGAGCTTATCGCGCTGCTTGAGGGCGTCGAGGGTCTCATCGACCTCGGCCTCGAGCTGCTCGGTGGTGAGCGGTTGGGCATCGTTTTGGTGGCGCTGCAGTACGCGGCGACGGGCGCGCTCGCGCGGGTCGGCGGTCAGGAAGACTTTGACCTGCGCGTTGGGGAACACTACGGTGCCGATGTCACGACCCTCGGCCACGATATCGCGGTCCTCGGCGGCGCGGCGCTGATGGATGAGCATGGCCGCGCGCACGCCCGGGTAGGCCGAGACCTTGGACACGTTGGCGTCCACCTGCGGGGTGCGGATGGCAGCCGAGGCGTCCTGGCCGTCGATGGTCAGACGCGTGTCCTCGCCGGTGCCGTTAGTAAAGCGAATCTCGATCTGCTCGGCGAGGGCATCAATGGCAGCCTCGTCGTCCAGATCGATGCCGCGGTCGAGTGCGGCGAAGGTGACGGCGCGATACATGGCACCCGTGTCGAGCTTGTTAAAGCCCAGCTGGCGGGCAATCTCCTTGGCGATGGTGGACTTGCCGGAACCGGCGGGGCCGTCGATGGCGACGATCATGCAATGCTTCCTTTCGGTGGTTGACGTGCTGGTATGGGACGCGGACGCTGCGGCTCGGCGGGTTGCCTAGCTCGTGTAGCGCTCGCGGTAGGTGTTGCGCCTGGGCGCGGAGCCGTGGCTGCCGTGGTGACGCGTGCGGGCCGCGGCCGTGTCCTGGGGCTTACCACTGCCGCGCTTGAAGCTGGCCTGCTTGGGTGGGATACCGCCGGCCTTGAGGATTTGTACCTCTCGGTCGGTGAGTTCGCGCCACGAGCCCTTGGCCACGTCCTTGAGCTCCAGGCCGGCAAAGTTGCAGCGGTGCAGGCGAATCACCGGGTGGTGGATCTTGCTCAGCATACGCTTGACCTGGTTTTTACGACCCTCGCGGATGATGACTTCGACGGCGGTGGTACCGGGCTTGACGCCCTGGGGAGCCACGGCTTCAGCCTCGCGTGCGGTGATGACGCGGCAGATTGCCGGCTGGCATAAGCCGTCGTCGAGCTCGATGCCACGGCGCAGCGGCGTGAGGTCGCGATCGGTCAGGTGGCCGTCCACCAGCGCCTGGTAGGTCTTGTAGACGTGCTTGCTGGGGTGCAGCAGATCCTGCGACAGGTCGCCGTCGGTGGTAAAGAGCAAAAGGCCCGTGGTGTCACGGTCCAGGCGACCCACCGGGAAGAGCCCCGGAAAGCGGTCGCGCGGGACCAGGTCGGCCACGCAAGGGCGCTCCTGCGGATCACTCATGGTGGTGAGGTAGCCAGTCGGCTTGTAGAGCATCAGGTACACGGCACCCTGGTCGAGCTTGACGGGCATGCCGTCGACCTCGATATGGTCGCGGTCGACGTCGACCTTGGTGCCTAGCTCGGTCGCGGCCTGGCCGTTGACGGTCACGCGTCCGGCGGTCATCAGGTCCTCCGAGCCACGGCGGCTCGCCACGCCCGCGCGAGCCAAAAAGCGCTGCAGGCGCATGGTGTGCGGGTAGACGGGCTGGGTGTCGCTCACGGGCGTTGTGACGCCCGCGGCACGTGAGGTGCGCGTCTCCCCTGCTTCGTTAGTCCTCGTCATGCAAATCCTCCGAGGTCTCGTCGACGACCAGGGTCTCCAAGTCCTCGACTGCCTCAACATCTTCAACATCGGTATCGATCAGTTCGCGCTCTTCGTCCAGGTCCTCGGCCTGCTCCTCGAGGGTGGACTGAATGCTGCGGCCGCTCAGGCGCTCGCGGATAAACTGGCGCGATTGTTCGTCGGGAGCAAACTGCTCCAGATCGGGCAGGTCGCGGGTGGAGCGCAGGCCGAACTTTTCCAAGAAGGCGTTGGTCGTGCCGTAGATGATGGCCTGACCGCGCTCGGGGTCGCGGCCGAGCTCGCGCACCAGGCCCTTGTCCACGAGCGACGCGATGACGCCGTCGGAGTTGACGCCGCGGATGCCCTTGACCACCTCGCGCGTGACGGGCTGGTGGTAGGCGATGACGGCCAGGGTCTCAAGCGCCGCCTGCGACAGTTTTTGCGTGTCCCAGCTCAGCACGTAGGCCTCGACCACGTCGTGGTAGGCGGGGTGTGTAAACAGGCGCCAGCCACCGGCGACCTCGCGAAGCTGAAAGCCGCGATTGGCCTCCTCGTACTCAACCTTGAGCTCGGCCAATAGCGACGCGCACTCGCCCGGGGCGATATCTAGCGCACCTGCCAGCGCGGGTGCGCTCACGGGGTCGCTCGACACCAGCAGCAGCGCCTCGAGGGCACCTTTGAGGCTGTTTGCCTCCAGCGTGGAAAGGGTTGACATGGTTGGTCGCTCCTATTCGGTGAGCTCGGGGCCCTCGCCGGGCACGTATGCCTCTGCGTCCTCGTCGTGGTTGATTTGATTGGTTTCGAAGATCTCGTCCTGGCTCAGCGTGAGCGAGCCGCGTTTGGCAAGCTCCAACATGGCCAGGAAGGTGACGACAAGCTGTTCGGTGGTGGCATCGCCGTCCAACAGCTCGCGGAAGGTGCAGGTTTGGTGAGCCATGGTAAAGCGATCGACCGAGGCCACCGTCAGGTCGAGCGGCACGCGATGCGGTGCCACGTGCTCGGCCTCCAGCAGGAAGGTCTGACGCTTGCCGTCCAGGTCGGCGCAGATGACGGCGAGGCCGCGCAGGGTAATGCCGGCCAGGTAGTCGGGCATAAGGCCCAAGAACTCGGGGTCGGGGCCGGCCACGCGCGGATGCATGCGGCTCTCGGCCTGCATGCGCGCGCCAAGGGCTGCCGCCGCGCCCTTAAACTGCTTGTAGGCGATCAGGCGCTGAATCAGGACCTCACGCAGGGCGTCGCCGTCGAGCGCGCTGAGTTCCTCGAGGTCATCGTCGTCCTCGTCATCGTCGTCTGTCTTGCGCGGGGCCTCCTGGGGCACCAGCGAGGCAGCCTTGATGTCCAAAAGGGTTGCCGCGACCAGCAAAAAGTCGCTCGCCACGTCCAGGTCCAGCGCCTCGATGCGCTCGGCCTCGGCAAGGTATTGCTCGGCCACCTCACTGATCGAGATGGCGCCGATATCAACTTTTTGGCGGGTTACCAGCTGCAGCAGCAGGTCGAACGGTCCGCTGTAGACCTGCGTCGACACGCGATACGACATCTTCGACCTCCTTTGACGGCGCCTTCGCGGCGCGGTTTGGGTGCATGTTGCGCCCGTTTTGCACGGTCGACCTGTAAGTTTACCTTAGATGCCGGCGATTGCGAAGTTGAGCAGCCACTCGGCCAGCGGATACACGGTAACGTCGAAATACCGTCCGATCACATCGATGCCGGTCCACATGGGCAGCAGGTACAGCACCAGGATGAGGATAGGCATGGCGTATTGCTGCAGGCGATAGTAGTTGGCGAGCGCCTTTCCCTTAAGGAACGGCACGATGATCGACGAGCCGTCGAGCGGCGGGATCGGGATGAGGTTAAAGAACGCGAGCGACAGGTTGACCACGATAAACGTGGCGCCAAAGTTCATGATTTGCGACGCCACGGCAAAGGACATGCTGGTGTAGAGGTTGCCGTATGCCGCGTGCATGAGGGCGGCCGCGAGACACGCGAGTGCGATGTTCGATGCGGGGCCGGCCGCGCTCACCAGGACCTCTTCGCGCTTGGGGTGCTTGAGGTTGTTGAGGTAGACGGGCACGGGCTTTGCAAAGGCGAACACCGGGCCTCCGGCTGCGAGCATAAGCAGCGGCAGCAGGACGGTACCGAACGGGTCGATGTGGTTGAGCGGGTTGAGTGAGACGCGGCCGCGCGAACGGGCCGTCTTGTCGCCGAGTGCCCAGGCCGCGGCGGCGTGCGCGCTTTCGTGGATGACGATGCCAACGATGACGGCGACGGCGCTGGCGAGCAGGTTCATGAAGTAGCTGCTGGACATGTCACTCCCCTAGCGGACGCGACGCGAGGCGCGCGTGAGCAGGTAATCGGCCACAAACAGGATGACGGCCACGATGGCGTAATCCAGGCGGAACACACCGCCAAAGGGCGATGTGATGACGCCGTAGCCGGCGATAGCGCTCGGCAGTGCGCGCGAAAGCTCAACGACAAAGCCCACGATCTGCAGCTTGGCGGTGAGGCCGCTAAAGCACAGCAGCACGGTCATCGCGCTCATAAAGATGCCGCAGATGCGACAAGCGATGGCGATGATGCTCATCGCCACGGCGGTGGCTTTACGAGAGTTCACGCGCGGTCTCCTCTTCGATCTGGGTGGAAAGCTCCAGCCATTCGTCCTCGAGCTTGGGCAGCTCTTGCTTAAGGCCGTTATATTCCCCCAGCGCGGCGTTGAACTTGTCCTGATCGGCATAAAGCTCTTCGCTTGCCATCAATTCCATAAGCTCGTCATAGCGGGCGCGCTTTTTGTCCAGCTCCGCCTCGATCTTCTTGAGCTGGTTGCGCACGCCCTTGAGCTTTTTGTTGAGCGCGGCGCGGGCCTGGGCCTCGGCGCGCTTTTGTTCCTTGGTCTTTTTGCCCTCGGCAGGTTTGGGGGCCGCAGCGGGGCTGTTGGCCTGGGCGGCGTTGGCGGGCTTAGTGCTCCTGCTTGCCTCCGGCGCGCTCTCCCCTGCCGTCTCGGCGGCGGCGCGGGCTGCGAGGTCATCGCGCTTGAAGAGGTAGTAGTCGTAGTCGCCGTCGTAGACCGTGACTTGTCCGTCGCGGATGTCGATGACGCGGTTGGCCACGGCGCGCACCAGGTGCTCGTCGTGGCTGATCAGCACGATGGTGCCGGGGAAGTTTTGCAGGGCGTTTTCGAGCATGTCCACCGAGTCGATATCCAGGTGGTTGGTGGGCTCGTCCAGGCACAGAAGCGCCTCGGGGGCCACGAGCATCTTGGCCAGGGCCAAACGCGCCTTTTCGCCGCCGGAGAGGACACGTACCTGCTTTTCGATGGAATCATTGTCGCTAAACAGGAAGGCGCCCAGCAGACTGCGCTGCTGCGGCACGGTCCACTTGGGCGTAACGGTGTCGATCTCTTGCAGGACGGTGTTCGATTCGGTCATGCCCTCGAGCGCGTGCTGGGCGTAATAGGCGATGCCCACGTTGGTGCCCAGGTCGCGGGTGCCGGTGGTGGGGGGCTCCAGGCCGGCGAGGAGCTTCATGAGCGTGGACTTGCCGGCGCCGTTGGGGCCGACGAGCGCCACGTGCTCGCCGCGGTAGAGCTTGAGGTCGATGTCGCTGTAGATGTGCTTGTCGCCGTAGGACTTGGATACGCCCTCGAGGCTCACGACCATATCGCCGGAGCGCGGCGGGTCGGGGAACTTAAAGTCGATGTGCTTGTGGCCCTCGGGCAGGATGACGAGCTCCTTTTTGATCTGCTCGATTTTGCGGATGCGCTCCTGTGCCTGGGCGGCCTTGGTGGGCTTGTAGCGGAACTTGTCGACGAAGACTTGCATATGGGCGATGTCGCGCTCCTGCGCGGCACGCTTGGCACGCATCTGCTCCAGGTTGTCCTCGCGCTGCTTGAGGTAGCTGCTGTAGTTGCCGGTGTAGGTGGTCACGCGGCGGTTCTCGAGCGCGGCGACGTGGTCGACGCAGGCGTCCATGAAGGCGCGGTCGTGGCTGACGATGAGCACAGCGCCGTCGTAGTTGGCGATAAAGCCGCGCAGCCACTGGACGCTTTCGAGGTCCAAGTGGTTGGTGGGCTCGTCCAGCAGCAGCAGGTCGGGGTGGCGCAGGAAGAGCTTAGCCAGCGCGATGCGCATCTGCCAGCCGCCCGAGAACTCGGAGCACGGGCGCTCAAAGTCGGTGACCTTAAAGCCCAGGCCGGACAGGATCTTGCGGGCGTTGCTCTCGAGCTCGTAGCCGCCCAGATGCTCAAAGCGGTCCTGGACCTGGCCGTACTCGTTCAGGAGTGCGTCGACGTCCTTGCCCTGCTCGGAGAGCTCGGTGATTTGGGCCTGCAGCTCGTTGGCGCGCTCGCCCATGCGGCGGATTTCCTTGGCGGCCGCCATGACCTCGGCAAGGATGGTGGTGTCCTTTTGCTCCAGGTTGGTTTCCTGCTCTAGGTAGCCTACCTGGCAGTCCTTGGCGTACTGGACCTGGCCGGCGTCGGGGCTGTCGATGCCCATGATGATCTTGAGCATGGTAGTTTTGCCGGCGCCGTTGGGTCCCACGAGCGCAAAGCGCTCCCCGGGGTTGATCTGGAAGGACGCGCCGCTAAAGAGGACGCGCGCGCCGAAGCTTTTTTCGATCTTGTCGACCAGGAGGATCATGGTGCCGCCTTTGACCTTGTGTGCCTATATGAAAAAAGGCCCCAACTTGCGTTGGAGCCTCATTCAATGCTCGGGTGGAGACGAGGGGGATCGAACCCCTGACCTCTTGACTGCCAGTCAAGCGCTCTCCCAGCTGAGCTACGCCCCCGTGCGGAGAAGTACTATACGGGAACTCACGCGCCGATGCAAGGACAATTTCGGAAAAACTTTCGTGATCGTCGGCGCACACGGGACCGCGCCAGCCCGCGGGGCGCCTGGCCCCCGCACGGCCTGTACGCCGGCCGACTTGGCGCGCGGAACACGATCCGCCCCGTGCAACAGGATTTTGCGTGCACCGCCAGTCCCATTATCGGGTCTGACTGCGAAGTGCCCCTCCTCTGCGCTTCAGAACCATGCCGGTTTACTACGATGAATCAGGAATGTCCGACCACGCACGCCTTTTCGCGTAACCGGCGGGCTCCCTACCTGCGGTTTTACAAATGGAGAACACGCGGTGCTTGGGAGTCGCTGATCCGTCGTAGTAATCCGGCATGGTTCTGAAATGACATCAGGTTGATTTCACGCATAAATATGTTGGAGCCCTGAAATATAGGCTTTAACTTTTTCTAAAACACGTCTTTTCCGCGATGCGCCTAGATTAGCTGTTGTTTAGCATCGGATTTGATCTTGCGTTGTGCGACTTGCTCGTGCATGGTAGTATTTCACGACGTGAAGCGAAGAAATTTGGCCTGAGTTGCCTTTGTTAGAATTGCATTCACCGTTCATAAGGGCTCTTGGCGCAACGGTTAGCGCAGGGGACTCATAATCCCTGGGTTCTGGGTTCGAATCCCGGAGGGCCCACCAGAGTATTTCGAGGCCGGGCATTACGCCCGGCCTCTTTGTTATTGGGCTGCAGACTAGCTTTGTCATTCAGAGACGTAAAGTTATCAACATTCATATTCGTAATTAACAATGGGTATGTCGCCAAGATGCTACTCAGCCAATACATGGCTTAAATCAATAGATATGAAAAAAGGCCCCAAAGTGCGTTGGAGCCTCATTCAATGCTCGGGTGGAGACGAGGGGGATCGAACCCCTGACCTCTTGACTGCCAGTCAAGCGCTCTCCCAGCTGAGCTACGCCCCCGTGCGAAAAAGTACTATACGGGAACTCGGACGGCGATGCAAGGACAATTTCGGAAAATATTTTTCGGCGCGTGGAACGGGCGCGGGGCCGAGAGGACCCACGGTACCCGACATAGTCCGCGGGGCTCGGCATGTCGCCCCAGGTGCCGCCGGCCAGACCAAAGCGATCCGCGGTGCTTCCGGGGACCTGAGCCCTTACGCACGCCTTCGGGCCAATTTACGGAACCGTGCGTAGCTCGCCCCAGCTAGTCGCTTCATAAACAGACCGGTTTACTACGCTGATTCCCGGATTTCCGACCTCACGCCTATTTTCGCAAAACGGGCAGGCGATCTACCTGCGGTTTTGCGGGCGTCGAATTCGGTGTGTTCAGCCACCCTCAATCCGACGTAGTAAACCGGCATGGTTTTGAAATGGCACTTAATTACTGACAGCATATAAAGTATTAAAAATGCTCACTTGGACATTATTACTTACCAATATCAAGCCAATTGCACAGAACGTTGGCCCGCAATCTGGTCTCAGCGCATCTCATCGCCTCGGTTTTTGGCTTGTAGCGCAACTCTAATCGCTCACACACACTGTGGATGATGGCATCAAGCTGATCGTGATCATTGAGCATGTCATGGGTTACAAGAAATACGTCGTATCCCATGCTTTGCAATGCTGTCATTCGGGTGGCATCGTGGTCAAGCACGGCGCCCGATCCATGGATAACCTCTCCTTGAAGTTCGATAATCACGGCCTTCATTGTTATTGGGTTTATGATGACGATATCGCCGTAACAGATTTTCTGACCTGCGATTTTCCGAGCTGAATTCGACAGCGGTGTTAAGTCGTTGACGAATATGTATTTAAACTCCGCTCCGCCGGCACGCCTCGGATGACTCAGCAACATGATTCCAGCAACTTCTAGCGGGGATGCAGCGATACCCATTACCTGCCGTGCGGCTTCGTAGAATTGCTTTCCCCACATCTCGCTTTTAACCTTCGCTGCAAATCTATGCAGTTCTTCTATTTCAATAAGAGGCTTTCTCATCCAGAGCGATGTGCCCTTTCCGCTAGCTTTATTTCCGGATCCGTCATCCTGCTGCCCACTTTGATCATTCTCGCTGTCCTTCTGGTGCGCCCGAGCATAGACTCGCTTCCATGGGGCCTCGTCTTGGGTTTCGTCTAGTTCAAACAGACTTTCTGTGGTGTACTGCTCTTCTTTTGATTTTGCCTGCTCAAGTGCCATATCGACCGCGGGCGATGGTTTAAAAATCGAGAACCATCCGCAGAACTCGTACATAGCAAGAACTAGATCGCATGAAGACGCGCTTCGAGTCATGGTGAATAGCGTATTAAGAGGGTCAGTGACGCTAAAGCCCATACCCGTGTCGATGGAAACCTTCTCTGTATAGGCGCTGTTCCATCGGATGGTCCGTCTTGTCTCGGAATGCAGGTTGCTTCGTGTTGATGCTGCTGTGATGACTGGCGTCTTGAGGACGTCGGTTACGAAAGGGGCTTGGGATAGAGCTCGCCAGCCGTCTTCGGCGTTAGGTAGGCGCGGGTAGAGGTCGCGCACTTGCGGTGGGCAGCGCCAGTAGCGGAATGCGGTGTTTGCGCAGACGATTTCGTCCATTTGCGCCTCCCCTGGTTTCGGCCGTAGGCCGTGCGGATTACGGGCATGGCCGATTATCTACCGGGGCATCATGTGGGTAAGTACCGGAAGCAAACCAAAAGCTTGACGGGTTCCTCCGAAATACCATCGTGTGATAGAAATCCGCTGGTAGGCGCTTTGGGCATGTGGTCCCTATCTCCACATTTGCGCTCGGATCACAAGGGGAATTCAATGAAAATACCCATGCGTTTTATGCAAAACGGGCAATGTCGTCAGTAAAAAGGGTGCGAAAAAAATGACGCCTTAGACGACTACGATTTGATTTTGGTGTCACTTTTAGTGTCACTCTTGGTGTCGAAATGAAAAAGGTCAGAGGTTTATCACCTCTGACCTGTGCTTTTGATGGTGGGCGATACAAGATTCGAACTTGTGACCCCATCCGTGTGAAGGATATGCTCTACCCCTGAGCCAATCGCCCGTCGCCTTTCGGCAAAAGAGATACTATCATAGCCGCGCGTGGTTTACCAAGAACTTTTTGCCCCCGATTTTAAATTCGTGGGCGCAAATCGTGCCACCGCAATCAGGGCACGTGACAAATCAGCAGCTAAACAAACCTTTATCGCTTGATCCACGACGTCTCGGGGCGGCAGATAAGTCGCGCATTGTTGTAGGCCATGTCGAGCGTGAGGCAGGTGCGCGCGGCGTAGAAGCCGTCCTCGCGCTGGATGGTTAGCGCCAGCTCGGGCTTGTCGCCGGTTAGGCACAGCGGCAGCAGCAGCTGGATCCGGCCGCCGTAGAACTGCGGCACCGCGAGCGTGTAGTTGGCGGCGGCGCGGCGGGCGGCCTCGACGACGGCGCCCTCAAAGGCGCGGCGCGGCAGCAGCGAGTTGCCCTCCCCCATCAGGCTGGCGGGAATGCGCGTCAGGTTCTCCTCGTCGCCCAGAATGTGGTCGATGTTGGATCGGATGGGCAGGCGGTAGTCAAAGACCAGCTCGGAGGGGTCCTCGGCAAAGCGCACACGGCACGGCAGGTACTCAAACGAGACCAGCATGGGGTCGCTTTCCTTATAAGAAGCCCTTCAAAAACCAGCGCTGGCGTGCATCGGGCTTGGTGTTGGGCTCAAACAGACCGTAGATGGTCTCGTAACGGCGTGTGTACAGGCCGGTGTTAAACAGGCAGCGGTCGTCGTCGAACACCAGCGGCAGGTTGGACGGCGCGGTCTGGTCCGCGTCGCGCTCGGGCAAAAACACCGCGCGGCTAAACGAAAACGACAAGTAGTTTTTGAGGATGCGGTTACTAGGGCCCCAGTCCTCGGGATCGGCGAGGTCGGGCAGGCGCTCGTAACAGGGCTCGGGGCAAAACGCAAAGTCGTAGAATTTGCTGCACAGGGTGCTAGGGATTTCCATGTGGTGTCCAATCCATTTTATAGCTGGCGTGCGGATGCTTAGATTCTATACGTGCGACGGGTCGTCCGTGCCCGCAACGCAACCGCGGCGCAGCTCTTCGGCGAGCTCGCTGGTCGTGCGGCTACTAGAAACGAGGTCCTGGATCCAGGCGTAGTACTGGTTGTCTTTGGGCTCGGGGCTGTCGGACAGCACGACCGGGGTGCCGGCGACCCTTAAGACGGACAACGCAAAGACAAGGCTGGTGCGTTTGTTGCCATCCTCAAAGATGTGGTCCTTGACCATGTGCTCGGCCACGTAGGTGACCTGGTCAAAGATGTCTGCGAAGCGATCGGCCGGCGATTGGTCGAATATCGTACAGAATGCACCCGCAAGCACGGATTCGACGCGTCCAAGCTCAGGCGCGGCACGGTCGCCCGCGGCGTCGGTCGTATAGCAGCGCCCGACGGTCATCAGCGTGCTGTGTAGACGCATCACGGCCGCGGCCATGGCCTCGAGCGAACCGGCATCATCGAGCACGAGCGGCGCGAACGGATGAGCGCTCCGCTGCGCCATCGCCATCATGAGTTCTCCAAGAGCCTGAGCGCGTTGGGCTTGCCCGCAATCGTCAGCCGAACAGCTTCGTCGATTGACGTGGCGCCGTCGAGCAAAATCGGTGATGCTGAATTTGCCACGTGCGCAGTTGATTGATCTTCTTGAGCAACGCAATCAGCGCCGTCATCTTGTTGAACATAGCTCCAAGGCATGTCTGACTCCTCTATAGCTTTACGGACGCAATGGCCTACGAGTCGTACTCCGGAGCAATCGGTTGCCAGACGAGGTCTCCGGAGTACAGTCCAGGGTTTTTGCAAGCGCCAATGCCGAGGAAACCGAGGCGCGGCGGAGGTCAAGCTGATTCTGCTCGTAGAGTTGTATGGCGCGGAGTTTAACCCCCGATTGGGCGGCTAACTGTTTTTGCGTTAGACCGGCCGCCTTACGTGCTGCCTTGAGACCCTTTTTATCTGCCTGGGCTCCGTTCCATTTATCAATGACAATCTGGGCGAATTTGTCTTCGGAGGCCTCGTGAAGCGGATGGTACGAGCCGATGATCCAATCGAGCGGAGCGACTTCAAAAAGGTCGCTAAAACACAAGCTGCTCATCCATTGCGCATAGGCCAAAACCCAGCCCGCCCAATACTGAGGCGAACGGTCGAACGGATAGGTCTCCCTGTATTCGGCGGGGGTCAGTCCCGCATTGGCAATAATATCGCGCGCGAGCTCGTCGCCCGCCATGCCGCAGACGACGCGAGGCATACCGCGCTCAAACTGTTTCATCTCAAAAGCGTTCGACAGGATCGCCGTCAACTCGGCTGGGGTCAGCCCTTGGTCACAGAGAGCAAAATCGACCGCCTCGCCCAGCGTTCTCATGGCATCCTCGAGATACATCTCACTGTAGGCGTTGGTCATCGCCCGTCATCCCCTCTCGAATGATATCGACGATACGGATCCCTCAAATGGATTTTCGGCAACTGGCTGCCGATATTCAATACTGGCTTCTAAGACTCTCCGAGTTTGGAAGTGCGGGGAAAGACCGAGTTCCGCCAACCAGACCCCGGTTATACCCTTTCGCGACCTGCGGTTTTGACGCCAAAATTTGGTTTGTGCTCGGCTGGTTCCTATTTCCACGCACTTCCGGAAATGGGCGGTATGGCTGTGGCGTGCATGGCAAGAAAAGCACCGAGAAAAGGGCAATCAAGCGGCAGCCGGTAGTCTTGGAAAGCGTTATGGGTATTGCGGTGGCTGAAAGCCTTTACAGGATGAGGTCCGACAGGCACAACTCGCCCTTGGGGATCTTCGAAAGTCGCTTGTATTCCTTAGCGGCTGCCGTAAGCGAATCGGCATCCCAATATCTTTTGAGGAAGCCTTCCCTCTTCACCTCGTGCATTCCGAGCTCCTGTTTGCAGAAGTCGCTCGGTTTCATGCGTCCGCCATGCCAGCGTCTCCACGCGCCTTCTCGAATGATGGCCAGTACCTCTATCTCAGGATGAGTTACGTAGTTAGCCACCGGGAAACGGTCGGCGTACAGGTTGCCGAGCTTGAAGCGCTCCTTCCTCGAGTCCAGCACCCTGACGACGCAGACTGGCCAGTCATAGTCGTAGTTGAGGAACTTGTCTTGGATATCTGGGGACTTGCGCAGGCGGGTGACGTCCACGACGTCGGCCTCTGAAAAGACGAGCGCGTCCGCCTCGAGGAGAATGTCCACGGCCACCTGTTCCGCTGTCCCCTCGCAGGAGATGATCGGATGATATCCCGCAAAGCGAAAACCGTTATCACCGCTCATCGGACACCTCCTCTGCGACGAGCTCTTTAAGCGCGCGCACGTCGGCGTAGCGCGGAGCGGTCCCCTTCACAAAGTTCGAGGCGAATACCTCCGATTTCTTGTTCTCGATGCGTTTCACGCGGTCGGCGTACTTCACCACGCGCGCACCGCTGTTGCGTTGGGCGAGAAAGAACACGTTGTCCTTGCGGTGCACGTGATCGAGGAGTTGCGGGTAGTGAGTCGTAAAAACCAGCGTTGCGCCGTTGGGGTTGGTCCCGTGGGCGGCAAACAGATCAAGCACGACGTTAACCAGTTGGCGGTTAAGGTGGTTCTCCACCTCGTCGACTAAAAGGTAGCCGCCGGAGCGCAGGACCCTCATCGCGCGCTGCACCAGCCCCAGTCCACGTACAGTGCCGGATGAGAGCACCTCGGTGAGCCCCCGCTCGGAGATCGTGATGGGCTCGCGACCTGTAAACGTCAGTACGAAGGCGCGACCGGAGTCCCGGACCTCGAGGTGCTCGATGCCAGAGTCGAAAACACGAAGCACGTCGTCGAGACCGTTGAATTTCTCAGTGAGGCGGAAGCCACCGTCGCGCAATGCCGTCGCTCGGATGCGATGGCCGAAGTCCTTGGCGAGCACAGCGGCTGCGACGGAAACGTCAGGCGGCGTAAGCGCCGCCCAAGAGTCCGGCATCTGAGCACGGTCGCACAGCGGGGACGCGAGTTTCTCGATTTCGGCCCAGGATGCCAGGGTCGAGCGCTTGAGGGCCTTGGCTGGCAGCGAAGAAATCACCTCATCGGAGAACGTCAGCTCGGGACCGTCGTCGCCTCCTTCGACAGTCTGCAGCACCGACTCGAGCAAGTAAAGACGATCTGCGTGCCATATGACGCACTTGAGCTTGGACGGGCCGTCGAACGCGGCGGGGAACGTTGATGGGAGCCCGCCGCCGCGCGCCGGAGAGCCGTCAACAATGCGGCAGGCGAGCTCCAGCAGGTTCAGTGCTGTTGTCTTGCCCGTAGCGTTAATGCCCGCCAGCGCAACGACGCTATTCACGTAGAGATGGTCCGCCAGCTCGAAGGCCGACTCATCGGAGGCCGTCACGCGGTCGGAGGCGAACAGGTCGATTTCGAATAACCCGTCTTCGAACATCGAGAGATGGTCGAAGCAAACCTTTAACAACTTCATCTCAAGCCTTTCGAATACTTGAAACAGAATTTATGGCTCAAGTATAACACATGAAGGATATCGCGAATTAAGCCTGCCACTAGGCAGAAAAGGCTTATCCGCATTGCCGACCTCGTCGATTAGCAGGTGCATATGCTTTGACATTTGATCAAATCGTACAAATTTGGCGAGGTACGTTCCTCGCCGATCAGGCACCTCCAAGACGACAGTCTCTTCGGTGGTTAAATTCTCTCACGCTTCAGGAGCTTTTAGAGCTGCATCGATTAGATCGGCGCCGTTGTCGAAGCGACCGGACTCCCCCGTCACTAAGAACGCATCACCTTCGCGAATGGCCTGGAGGGTCACCGGGCTGGGTTCTCTGGAAGGGAAAGGCCGCGGGCTGGCATTCGCAAGTTCCTCGTCCTGCTTGCAGTGCTTCATAGACACGCACCTCATCCTGCTCGATGCTTTTGCGGAAGGCAGGGCGCATGTGCTCTGGTGGGTTGGTGACGATATCAACCTTTCGCCCAAGTTCCATCTCGAGCTCATAGGAGAGTTCGTAAAGCATGCCGAACGTCATGGTGTTGCCGCAGACTAGGCGCAAGTCAATATCGCTATCGGGCGTTTGCTCGCCTCGGGCAAACGAGCCAAATAAATATGCTTCGCTGACGTCGTAGTGAGCTAGCACGCGGGTGGCGGCAGTGGATATGTCGGTAGTCGAAATCATGGGTTATTTACCGTTCAACAGTAGAACATCAGAGGGCCAGCGCCGAAACATAGTCCTTGTTTCGGAAACGCATATGGCTGTACGTTAGACATTATATGCATGAAAAAGTAACGCTCCCTTGCCGAAAGCGTTGCCCTTAAAGCTCCTACAGAGCTCTTGTATCGCAGGCAAGTGCATCGCACCGCATCAGCAGCGATATGCGGCGCTCAGAAGCATTGTTCCCAGCAGGAACAGCGTTAAGGCGGCGTCTATCCAGTAGCCGCCGCCGGTCTTGGGAAGCGCCGATGTTGTTGCCATAGTGGATTTGGGCTTGGTCGTCTTGGTGACTGTGGTCCTGGTGACCGTTGTCTTGAGCGATGTAGCTGCGGGTTTCACCGCAGGATCCGTCGCCGGCCCCGCACCGGGTTGCCTCGTAGCAGGGTCGGCGCCACCAGTAGGCTCGCCCGTGCTATCCCTCGGCACCTCGCCGCCGGGTGCAACGGTCTCCCCCGCCGGGGCGGTGGCGCCCTCGGGCTCAATCACCACGTGCGCTGCCACGGCCCCGTCAGCATCCACCACGCTGGCAGCACCAAAGGCTCCGCCTGCAGGCGTCACAAAGTGCGCGGCCACGAGCGACCCGCGATTGCAGGCAACGCCGGCGTCCGCACCGGTCGCATCCAGCCAGGACGCATCCACGACAAGCGTCTCGCTCGCAGCGTCAGTTCCAAATCCCTCGTCGAGCAAGCGCACGCCATAAAAGCGCAAGCCCGCATCGGATCCCGCGCCCGCGGCAACAACGCGCCCGCCGCCACGTACCGTCAAGCTACCCGCGGCAATGCCGGCCACGGTCTGGCCAACAACACCTGCCCCGTCGGCCTTGGCATCGACCGTGCAGCCGTCCACCACCAGCGCCTGGGACACATGGATTCCGCATTGCGAACCCGTCGCCGTGAGCGAGCCGGGGCCGCAAAGCGTAAGGTTTCCCCACACCTCCATGCCGCTCATGGAAATGTCCGCATCGGGCGCATGCGTTTCGACCACGGAGTTTTGTCCCACAAGCGTGACCACTAGGTCGCCATCGGCGCCAATGGCCTCGCCCGTGTAGCCGTTAAGCTCCAGATGGTCGGCATCGGCCCAAGCCCACCCGGGACCCGACACGCCAGGCTCGTAGTACGTACCGCCCGCAATGAACAGGCAGTCCGCGCCCGCGGCATAAGAAGGCCCGCCCAGCAAGGTGACGCATAATTTCTTTCGCAAATTGACAACCGCATAGCGGAACACGGCCCGCGCCCCGTCATATGATTTCTAGCGACTAAACAACAAATCACCGACGAAGGGGGCACGGGCCGTGTCTGCGAACATCGTATCAGTCGACGAGGAGTCGCTGCGCAACGACATAAAGAATCTGGTGAGGAAGACCGTAGAGGAGACGCTCAACGCGCTGCTCGACGAGGAGGCGTCGGAGCTCGTCGGGGCCGGGCGCTACGAGAGGACGGCGGGCCGGGAGGCCTACCGCAGCGGCCATTACACGAGGAGGCTCGTCACGGGAGCCGGGGAAGTCGAGCTCAGCGTGCCGAAGCTCCGCGGGGCGACCTTCCAGACGGCCGTCATCGAGCGCTACCGCAGGCGCGAGACCTCGGTCGAGGAGGCCATCGTCGAGATGTACCTGGCGGGCGTCTCGACCAGGAGGATCGAGGACGTCTCCGAGCTCCTGTGGGGAGCGCCGGTGTCCTCCGGCACCGTCTCCAACCTCAACGAGAGGGCCTTCGCGTCCATCGAGGCCTGGCGGCAGAGGCCGCTCGATGGCGGCTACCCCTACGTCTTCGTCGACGGCATCTACCTCAAGCGCAGCTGGGGAGGGTCCTACGAGAACGTGGCCGTGCTGGTCGCCATCGACGTCAACTCCGCCGGCGACCGGGAGATCATCGGCTGCTCCGAGGGATACACCGAGTCCGCGGAGTCCTGGCGCGAGTTCTTCTCCTGGCTCAAGGGGCGCGGGCTCTCCGGCGTGCGGCTCGTCACCGGCGACAAGTGCGCGGGGATGCTCGGTGCGCTCGAGGAGGTGTTCCCCGGGGCCCGCTACCAGCGCTGCACGGTGCATTTCTACCGCAACGTGCTGGGAAGGGTTCCCGTGACCAGGCGGAAGGCCGCGGCGCGCATGCTGAAGGCAATCCACGCGCAGGAATCGCGCGAGGCATGCGCCAGAAAGGCCGAGGAGGTGGCGGAGAAGCTGGAGTCGATGCGGCTCGGGGCGGCCGCGAGGACGGTGCGCGACGGGTTCGCCGAGACGCTTGCCTACACGGAATTCCCGCCTGAGCACTGGCGCCGGATCAGGACGGACAACGGGATCGAGCGCATCAACCGCGAGATCAGGAGGAGGACGAGGGTCGTCGGGACCTTCCCGGACGGCAATTCGGCCCTCATGCTGGTGACGGCGAGGCTGAAGTACATAGTGGAGCACGAGTGGGGCAAGAGGAGGTACCTGGACATGTCGAAGCTGGAGGAGATGGACGAGCTGAGGGGAAAGGCGGAGGGCTAGAAGAGGACGGGGCCGAGGACGGTTAAATCAATTTGCGAAAGAATCTTGACGGTACCCCCAGCAAAACGCAAAGGCAGGCCATGACGGTAAACAGGATGTAGTGACGGCTAGTGTGGAACGCGGCAGCAAACATAACCGCTCCGATCTTCGCAAGAGCCAATGGAAGCTGCTCCAGTAAATACCCTGGTAGCAGTAGCTATTAGTGTAGTGAGATAGGGCGAGTGGCGAACGAATTACCTGTAAAACGACCCGGAAATTAGGTGTAAATCGTTTTGCCAATCGGTGAAAGGAAGCTTCGGAAACGTCGAGCAAGCGCGCGGCGTCGGCAAGCCATTGAGCGACTAAACGCAATCACATATATACATCGGAATCAGTCGATATATTCTTCGCCCTTTCATTTAACGTTGCTATTGCCTGCTTGATGTCATTGCGAATCCATTTGGTCCTCAGTCCGCCCATGCGAGATTTGGACCCCACTTTGACAAGTCGAGTGTCAATCATTTTTAACCATTCAATGGCTTCATTCAGGCTATGCTTGTCTTTATATTTTTTCATGCCGGTATGAAAAAATGAATGTAGGGAATTTTGTGAGTCGGCTGTTCCTTCATAGGTTGACATGGCCACGGTTTCAGCTGGTACATTCAATATTCTATTTTGGTACTCGGATTTTATTGCTTCTTCAAAAAACGCAGAGATAGTTTTACCTGTGCTCTGGTCAACTTTAGAAAACTCAAGACTGATGAGATTTAAATCTCGCTCCCTTTCATCTTGTTCAACCTTAGTTATAAGTTTGTCCATTATGAGATTGGCATCTGTACCATAAAAATCATTTATATTTTCTCGTTCTTGCCTCAAGGCGGCAGCGTCGCACTTGGGGTCATGATTAGCGGCTAGCCGAAGCGAATCGAGAAGCTTCTCGCGAAATGAATCATCCCAGAACCCAAGATTAATAAGATCGAGCGAATGTCTGATAATCTTATAGAACCATACTTGAGAATACTGTCCCTTAGCTAGTATGTTTTTAAGATGGTTCGCGAGCAATTCAACCTGACCGTCTTCCAAACTCCGTAAAGCGCCCCAATGGTATTCCATTTCTTGGGCCTCGACATCTGCAGCAGAATTGGGGTTTTTCTCCAGTACAAATTTGTTGAAAGAACTCTTAACAGTCTCTTGGTCTACATCTTTCCCTTCAGTTAAGGGAGCAAGCGCCTTTGATAAAGTAAGATAATAATCATATTCTTGGAGTTCAGACTCGTCGAAAATGCTCATTGAGCTATTCGCGTCTTTTGGCTCATTAGGAACTATTCCTGCTGATGCTTGAACTGCATATCCAACAAAATCTGAGAACGCTTTTACTCTTCCATGAAAATCTATAGACTCATCGACAAGAGCCGACGAGCTTAACGCGTAGTTAATACACGGGATTGATCTTGATAGAGCTCTTGCGTTGATAAGGGAGTCCTTAAGTCCGTCGATAACTGCATCCTTGACTTTGAAGTCAATCTGTTTGGGAATGGATAACTGATCCTTTACTATTGCCCGGTAAAGCGCTTGTAGATCTGGCTCATACTCAATTTGGCTAATAACCGCCTTTTCAACAGAACAGTCATCCTCAAAAGACAGCGGCTGATTTCTGATAAGCATCACATGCCAGCCATGGTTTTCGACCATATTGTTAACAAACCCAAGAAAAGAGCGGTCATCATGAGCGAAGCTGCTACGCTCGCAATCGTCCAATATCACGAGAACTTTATTCATTCCAATTAAAGATAGTAATAAGTCAGGTTTAATGGAAACCTGAATTCCAATTTTTGCTAGCCGTTTGCTTGCAATTGACTTGCTAACGTCAATTGCGCCTTTCTTAAAAACATTTTTTGCGGCATCAATGCGCTTCGTTGAGTTTTCAGAAAAATGAAGCCAAGAGGCTAGGACCCTATTGCAAATCTCGTCATAATCGGAAACGCCGAATAGCGATACACGGCATACCTTTATACCTAATTCCTTAAGCGCAGGCTTAAGATCGTTCTCGCAATAATACGTCTTCCCCGAACCCCATTCGCCATGTAGGACTAAAGCTTGAAGGCCAATGGTGTCACATTGCATGTAGTTTTTAATTGTCTCGGTGATTTCTTTGGCATGCATCGCATTGTTCTCCAATCGACTATTTTTCGCTTTGCAGTGCTAAGCCAAGTGTTTTTTAGCGACCAAGTCTCTAACAATTTTTATTTTGCCTCATGCTAGCTAGTGTTCAACTCGTGACCGTGGTATCTGATATTGAATTTTCGAGTTAACAAAGGACGGGGGTGTATCGGCGCTGGCCGATACACCCCCGTCCTAAGGTACGATGATCGTGCTGTGATCTTGCCTTAATCTGAGTCCGCCCACTGCAACCAGACGCCTCTCCCCTAGTCCCGCTTAAACAAATCCCTCGTGTACACCTTGTCCGCCACGTCAGCGAGCTCGTCGCCCCAGCGGTTGGCGGCGATCACGTCGCAGCCGGCCTTTAAGGCCTCCAGGTCGTGGGTCACCTAAGAGCCGAAGAACGCCGGCGCGTCGAGCGTGGAGTCGTAGACTACCACGGACGCGCCCTTGGCCTTCGCGCACATCATGACGCCCTGGATGGAGCTCGCGCGGAAGTCGTCGGAGTTGGACTTCTAGTGGTGTACGCTGACGTGCACCTCGGGGCCTTTGATTGCAGCAGTCTAATCGGCAGGGCCCTCTTTGACCAACAGCGCGTACTCATCAAGTCTGACATCATAAGAGGAGGAACTGGGCGCGGCAGAGGCCTCAAGGTCCATCCGCTTTACATCAAGGACCCCACTAGGCGCCATCGTTGACCACCGACGAGATCGAACACGCGTTATTCTTATGCAGTCGACATTACGCGAGAAAGGTTGGCGTTGCGAGAATTCAACCACACTAGGATCGTTTCCTATGACAGCAGCGACTGGGCCGTAGGATTTTTCATAGACCGTTGTCTTTATATCCTGAAGGAGGGACCTCACAATCAAATCGCGACGATTAACGACGCAATAGAGGCACATCAACTCAAGCTCACATTCGAAACGGTCCCTGAATTGTTCGAGAAAGCTGAAGACATCGATGTTGCAAGGGCTGTTTCCGCGCTCTTCGCGAATGCTTGCAAGTATACGAGGGAGACGCTCAAGTCTACGGGGATCCTCGATATTTATGAGGAAGTCGAGATACAATACGCCGCTCAGTTTTGGGGGTTGGTGCACGCCTGCGGCGCAGAGACGCTGATCTCCGGCGAGGAAATTGACGAACTTCTCTCGCGACACGTCGAATGCTTAGCTTCTATCTTGGAGAACGACAATCTCGTCAAATTATTCGATGTAGAGATAGGAAAATCACTAGTCGAAAACCCGTACTATTCCGCTGAGCTGCTCATCCGCGAGTACGCGACGGAATCAAGGAGCCAGAACGCAATCCACCTCCCTAAAAGCCTTTCCCAAGGCGACTTCGATTCGATAATGACCGGCTATCTCGACGACCAGCGCGCCAACCCGAATTGCATGGAGGCACTTTTCAATTGGCCTTCCGGCGCTACAAAATGTAGATTCTCACCGTCGCCGGACGTCAAAGTGCGCGCAAAGCGGGCCCACGATAAAGCTATGGAGGAGCTATTCCGACAAGGCACCGGGCTTAAGTACGGAGCCGGGGTGCAGATCGACCCTGAACAGATTGCCTGCAAGGGAGTAAAGGTCGAAGGCTTAACCTTGACCTACAGCTTTAGCGAAATCTGGCTCGACAAATACGCCGATCACGCAAGCATCATGAACAATTGCAGATACCTACTGGACGTAGTAGACCGAAGCGGTCTCATGGCCTCGCCTGCTCACTCCCACGAGGAGAGCGGCCTGCTTGCGACGCTGGGGCCCCACGTGCTGGGGGAATACCGAATGAATACGAAATCCAACATGCGGGAATCTCTTGCCAATGCCGAAGTTGTCGCATACGCGCACTTCCTCGAAAGTCGCGGTACAAGGCTCGAAGATGCACTCGAATGGACGTACAACGTTTATTTTGCAGAGGAGTACTCAATCAGTGGTTTCAGCTTGGCGCTGCCGTCAAGCGGAGCTTCGTGGCTCGACAAATGCAAGTCGATAGGGCCAGAGATCGAGCGCGCCGTTAAGTCCTATTCAATATATTCGAGGATTGGAAAAATCGACAGCGACTATTTCCCCTATGAAAGCTTTAAAACTTTTGGCACCCTCAACGCGCTCTCTGAGAAAAAGTACGCAATCGACGGAGCCAACTTTAACAGGTGGGGATTCTATCTGTGCTGCGACCAGTTCATGCTGACATACAGAAGAGGCCATAACGACCATGCTCGCTGCTTCTTCGATTTAATTTCGAATGCTATGGTCACCTTCGACGATTATGATGCTGTAAACGCCGAGATGCTTCAGCAATTAGTCGACCGACAGCTGGTAAGTGCGTGCGAAGAAACAGGCGCCCTCTCCCCAACCCCTCAATCAATTTGCCTGAAGGCCGTTTGGGATAATGGCGCAATTGCGCTTGGGGGATGCGGAGACGGTGATTTAGCGCTCATCGATGGCCTTGTCTCAAACGAAATGCTGTCGTACTGCGGCAAGCTGTTCACACCCGACGAGGCTGCATATCTCGATTACATGTTCAACGACGCCTCTTTCCCTAACTCACAGGGTCTCAGGAACAGATACGACCATGCGCATTCACCGATCGCCGACCCTGATGCGGCGAACATTCGATCCGATTACTATCGCATGCTGACCTTGCTCGTCGCGATTACACTCAAGATAAACGATGAGCTGTCGGCCGCAACGGGGCGCGGGTACCTCGAAAACTTCGTAGACTGGCCATATTACGACGAGAGCGTCCTCGAACTCGCTAAAAAGCTGATCGAGAAAAGGCGTGATACAGGCTGTGATGCTGAGTCTGAATAGCTCCAATTACGACAGATCCGAACCGGGTTGATTAAGAGCCATCTGCCCGGACTTTTCTCGAGTGACAACACTAAGAGCACTTCTGCCGGAATCGAAAAACCTATTGCATGGAATGTAAGCACCAAGATCAGCCAGCAGTAGTCCCTTTTATCCTGGTCAATTGAGGGCTAACCAATCGTCAGCGTAATGAAAAGCTCCTCATTACCTAACTTAAAAAGATCCTGAGATAGTTCTTGAGAAGTCTTCGTTCCAAAGCACCCTCTAGTCAAATAGGGGACTGAACAACCGTGCACCCGTTGCAGATCATCAGTAAGCTCCGTTCTCCTAGTTAAATGAGCGATATCAGTCAAATCGCCAAGCTTAAGAATTAGAGGCTCATATGACCGTTCATTCCTATTAACGGCGATACGCCATTCAGCTTGCTTTGCATAACGAACATTCTTTACAAACACTCCTGCATTAAAATGTGGAATCCCATTTGGAAAAACCATATAAGCAGGTAATGGATCATGAAATTTTAAATCTATTGTTGATTTAACAGCTTCAGAGGGATTCAACTGAATGCTATCTCTATATTCAACCGGGGCAGCCATAAAGTCATAACCCAATTGCAGAACGGCTGTCCTAAGCCTAGATATAAGTTCACAGGGATTGTCAATAACAACAATCCATGAACCAAGGTCAAGGCCCGGATCGGGCAATTCAATTAAGTCGATTCTCGTATCTACTTGCTTAATGAGGACACACGAAAAGCAGCACACATTACAGTAGCCTGCGCCTCTCGGTATTGCATACGATTCTTTTGCAAGGACACCGAGTATATCTTTAGGAAAGCCCCGTATGATAT
The DNA here is from genome assembly GCA_900547125.1 of uncultured Collinsella sp. Lineage (GTDB taxonomy): Bacteria > Actinomycetota > Coriobacteriia > Coriobacteriales > Coriobacteriaceae > Collinsella. The sequence continues at coordinate 2,725 of URFU01000006.1, read as the reverse complement.
GGGGGTCAAAAGATGCGCAGGCCCCCTCAAGAAAGTCCTGCTGCTCCGCGTTTCCCTCATTCCAAAAATACCCAAGGGTATTCATGTATATATCGCCACGCAAAAACTGCTCAGCCCACTTTTGTTCTTTAAAACCACGGATAAGGCGAATCATAGGGAGAACAGACCGGCAGGATAAACGGTGCATAGACCTCTTCTTTCACATCGAAGGTTAAGACGTCAAGCCTAAACAAAGGCAACATCCGAGCTTAGCCTAACAACCCGTGCGGACTAATCTAACGCTCCGTATTCTTGTTCAGCTCATCTGTCTCTTCCAGCTCCGACATATCCGGATACCCCCTCCTTTCACACTCGTGCTCCGCCATGTACTTCAACCTCGCCGTCACCAATGTAAGCATGGAGCTTTGCAAAATGTCTGGGATGACCCACGTGGAGTTGACGCATTGGCTGAGCCACGAAGTCGGAAGCCTGTCGGGCTGGATCAAGAGGCCCGACGCAGTCGATTGCAGCACGGGCGATGTCCCGCTCTTGGTGCTCAAGGCTAAAAGCAGGGAAAATGGTGTTCGATGCTTAACGTGCTAAAAACAACGCATCGCCCACCAGCTGCAAAAGGAATCGGACTTATACCAAAAGAGGTCATATCGGCGTTAGCCGATATGACCTCTTTCTTGACAAAGCGACTTGTAGATAAGGCTAAAAATCGCGGTTGGGAACCCTCTCCCCTAATCCCTCTTAAACAGATCTCTCGTGTACACCTTGTCCGCCACGTCAGCGAGCTCGTCGCTCCAGCGGTTGGCCACGATCACGTCGCATCCGGCCTTGAAGGCCTCCAGGTCGTGGGTCACCTCGGAGCCGAAGAACTCCGGCGCGTCCAGCGTGGGCTCGTAGACCACCACGGGCACGCCCTTGGCCTTCACGCGCTTCATGACGCCCTGGATGGAGCTAGCGCGGAAGTTGTCGGAGTTGGACTTCATCGTCAGGCGATAGACGCCAACGACCGGCTTCTCCTTGCCGGCGTAGACGCGGTCCCACACCATCTGCAGCACCTCGTCTGCCACGAAGTCCTTGCGGGTGCGGTTGGCGTCCACGATGGCCTCGATCAGGTTCTGGGGCACGTCCCTGTAGTTGGCCAGCAGCTGCTTGGTGTCCTTGGGCAGGCAGTAGCCGCCGTAGCCGAAGCTGGGGTTGTTGTAGTGGCTGCCGATGCGCGGCTCCAGGCACACGCCGTCGATGACGTCGCGCGTGTTGAGGCCTCGCACCTCGCAGTAGGTGTCGAGCTCGTTGAAGTAGGCAACGCGCAGCGCCAGGTAGGTGTTGGCGAAGAGCTTCACCGCCTCGGCCTCCGTAGTGCCCAGCACGAGCTCCGGGATACCCTTGGTGCCGTCGGCGTTCACGCGCTCCAACTCGGCGGGGTCGGCACCCTGCGCGAGCAGGCCGGCGAACTTCTCCGCCGCCGCGACGGCCGCGGCGTCGTCCTTCGGCGCGCCCACCACGATGCGGCTGGGGTGCAGGTTGTCGTAGAGCGCCTTGCTCTCGCGCAGGAACTCGGGGCTGAAGAAGATCTTGGAATCACCCAGCCTCTCGCGAAGGCCCGCGGTGTAGCCGACGGGGATGGTCGACTTGATGACAATCCAGGCGTCCGGGTTCACCGAACGAACGGCGGCGATGGCGGCCTCGACGGAGCTCGTGTCGAAGAAGTTCTTGTCGGAATCGTAGTTCGTCGGCGTGGCGATGACGGCGTAGTCGGCGCCCGTATAGGCCTCGGCCACGTCGACGGTGGCGTGCAGGTCGAGCTCGCGCTCCCCCGCCTTGGCCTCCGACAGGAACCGCTCGATCTCGTCGTCCTGGATGGGCGACTGATAGTTGTTGATCTTCTCGACCTTCTCGGGCACGATGTCCAGCGCGTGCACCTCGTTGTGCTGCGAGAGCAGGACGGCGAGGGACAGGCCGACGTAGCCGGTACCGGCGACAGCGATCTTCATGTCATTCTCCAATTGTCAAAGAACAATAATCCGCATTAAAAATGGCCCCTGTTACAGGGCCATGAATTCCTAAATGTTGTAGTAGCGCTTATACCATTTGGCGAAGGCCCTCAGGCCGTCCTCGAGCGGCGTCGCGGGCTTGTAGCCCAGGTCGCGCTGGAGCGCCGTGGTGTCGGCGTAGGTGACGGGCACGTCGCCGGGCTGCATGGGCACGAGCTGCTTGTGGGACTCGAAGTCGTAGTCGGCGGGGAGCACGCCCTCCTCCACCAGCACGCGCTGCAGCGTGTCGACGAAGTCGAGCAGGTTCTCGGGGTGCGAGTTGCCGATGTTGTAGACGCGGTGCGCGGCGAGCGGCAGCCCGTCCTCGCCCATCTCCACCTCGGGCGCGGCGCCCATTACACGCCTAACGCCCTCGACGATGTCGTCGACGTAGGCTATGTCGCGGCGGCTGTCGCCCATGTTGAAGAGCTTGATGGGGTCGCCGCGGCGCAGCTTCTCGGTGAAGCCGAAGTAGGCCATGTCGGGCCTGCCCATGGGGCCGTACACCGTGAAGAAGCGCAGGCCTGTCGCGGGGATGGAGTAGAGCTTGGAGTAGGCGGCGGCCATGAGCTCGTTGGACTTCTTGGTGGCGGCGTAGAGCGACACCGGTGAGTCCACGCGGTCCTCCTCCGAGAACGGCACCTTCTTGTTGCCGCCGTAGACCGAGCTGGAGCTGGCGTAGACCAGGTGCTTCACCGGGTGGT
>URFU01000005.1 GCA_900547125.1 uncultured Collinsella sp. | reverse complement strand
TGTTTGTCTTTTTCCCCGCACTTCCGAAACCGATAGCCTTTCTAGCCCAAAACAACGCTCGAACGATCGGATTGCCATGTCATTTCTCGCTTGCGGACCCACAGCTTTTCAGTACTATCGCATCCCGCCCCAGATACTGGGACTCTATCCGGCAATCCTGCCGCCTGACCATGACCATCGCTTGGTGCATTACTCAAAACAGCCAGTTTTTAAAGACTTGCTCGGCACACCAGTTTGGAGATTCGTGAGCGAAAGAAAACAGCGTGCGAACGGAAAGCTATTTCATAGCCGTCTGCTAACCCAAGAGCCGCCTCCTGGTTCGTTTAGGCAGACTGAACATGGGTTTGATGTCACGTCACCGGAGTTCACGCTGCTCAACCTTGCTACGCAGGTTTCACGCAACCAGTTACTCATGGCTTGCTACGAGATGTGCGGCTCCTTTGCAGTGTTTAAGCCCTGCAAGCGAACGCAACAACAACTCGATGAAGCTATTTCGCTTAAGCTCATTCCACCCAACTGTGGCTGGGAGCGAGTTAACGACACCAAGGGCAATGACACCAACTTATGGAAGCGCACGCCGCTTCTTACCGCAACGGATATCGCCACGTTCGCCAAGCAAGCCGCAGGCCTGCGCGGCGTCAAACAACTGCGCTGGGCGGCTGAGAACATGACGGGGCAGACCGCCTCGCCCTTCGAAGTACAGACCTCCATGCTTGTCTCGCTCCCCCGCGACGAGGGCGGCATGGGCATCGACATCGCAAACAACGTGCGCATCCCACTCAGCGACGCCGCACGCTCACTGTATGACAAAACCTGCTGCTACGCCGATATCCTCATAGAGAGCAACACCGACAGCATGGGCGTCATCCTTGAATGCCAAGGCCGCTCCGCCCATGACAGCGAAGCCGCGAGCCTCTACGATGCCGAGCGCGCCACCGCACTCACAAGCATGGGCTACGACGTCATCCAAATTACCTATGACCAGATCAAGGAGAAGAGCTTCGACCACATAGCCGAGCTCATCCATAAAAAGGCCGGGCTTCCCCACATCCCAAAGACCAAACAGGAGCGCATTGCCGAAGATACCTTACGGCAAGAGCTACTTGTCGATTGGGTTGAGCTATTCACTGCCGGACCGGCCGGCTAGCAGCTAGCGATCAAAGGCACTGCGGGGACGTCAGAAGCGGCAACGCGAGCCGCAAAGCCCGCCTCGGTCAGCTCGATCACCTCGGTAAACGTCGCGTCGAAGAACTCCTCGGTCAGCAGGCGGTATGGCGGATGGTCGGGCTCACCGGGGTTTTCGCGCACGATCTCGTGCATAACGCCGATGGTCTTGAGCACATACTCCTTATGGATGGGATACTGCCCAAAACGTGCCGCAGCGGTATACAGGCGATCGGTCGCGCGCGGAATCGAAACAATGCCGAGCGTCTTGCCAAACCAGTCAAAGTCGCCTTGCTTTTTAATGCGGAATTCCTCGCACGGCTTGCCGCCGTGCGCCTCCAGGTACTGATTCACGCGCGTATTCCATACGGTATCGGCCACCAGATGCGACCAGACGCCCAGCGTTAAATCGAGCAGCGACTGCGCCACATCCTCGGACGCAAGCGAGAACTCACAGGCGCCAGGGCCGACAACCGGCTCGGCATCCTTGTAGCGCTGGGGATAGTGCACGCGATTCAGTCGCTCGCGTTCCTCGATAATCGAGGTCGCCGCGGCCGGCGCACCGGTGGGCGAACTTTTAAGCAACGGTGCCACATAGGTATCCCAGAACTCATGCTCACGAGGCTTAGGGATGGGCTCAGGCTTGGCAAAGTGCGTAATGCGGTACGGGATGGGATCGGCGATGCCAGGGACCATATAGCCCACGAAGATATCCGGAACCACGCAGCCAAACAAAAAGGCATTGCGGTCGCGCACGCTATTGGCAAGCGCACCGGTGCGCTCCAGCAAACGCTCCGTCTGAGCGATATGAATGTTCCAGCTTGGCATAGCCACCCCCATAAAAACCTGGATAACTATACCATCACGGCAAAGCCGCGCGGGCGGCTACGCACGCTCTACGCAGCAACTATTCCGCAGCGCCGCTCTCGGTTCCATACGACGACACCGGCGCCTCAACCACATGGTGATATCGATCGATATAGATGGCGCGGGCACCCAGGCGCCGCACCAAATCCTGATGGTGTGTGCTCATCAAGACCGTCTTGCCGGCAGCAACATAGGCCAGTAGAAAGTTGACCACGATGTCGCACGAGTCCTCGTCAAGTCCGTTGGTGGGCTCGTCGAGCACCAGGATATCCGGGTTCATCGACACCACCGCAGCCAGCGCAACGCGCTTCTTTTGCCCGCCCGAGAGCTGATAGGGAGAGACGTCGGCAAGATCGGCAACCTGGAACAGCTCCATGGCATCGCGGACGCGGCGCTCGAGCTCGTCTGCCGGCAGCCCCATTTGAGCCGGGCCAAACGCGACTTCCTCGCCGACCGTGGCACAAAAGAGCTGCGCATCGGCGTTTTGGAACACAAAGCCCACGCGCTGATGGAACCGCTGGGCCGTCGCGGAATCCTTGAGATATGCGGCATCGCCCGCATACCCGTCGAACAGGTACGCACCCGCGTCCGCAAGCTCAAGGCCGTTGATAAGACGCATGATCGTCGTCTTGCCGCAGCCGTTAGGCCCAAGCAGAGCAACGCGCTCCCCACGGTTCACCTGCAATGACACGCCGTCGACCACCGTAAGCCCCGCATAGGAAAACACCACGTCGCGAAACTCGATGAGCGGCGTGACCTCGGTGCCGGCAGCGCTGCTCGCACCCATCGCGCCATTTGTATCGTTTGCCAAAACGTCGCCCTTCCCTACTCACATCGACGGTTCGACCGTCCGCGCTACAACACCGCGCACAACACGGCGAGCAACGTCACAACGGCCGCGTAAACGGTATCGCGCCAGCCAAAGCCGCTCCGTGCAGGCGCCGGATACACGCCGGCGAAGCCGCGGCACAGCATGGCCTCGTCCATCGCGCGGCTGCATTCCATCGCCTTGATAAACGTCATGCCCATGATACCCGCCAGCGAGTCGGTGCGCGAAAAACCCGCAGGCGCGGAACCGACGCTGCGCAGCATGACCGATTCGCACAGATCGTGCGCCGTGCGTCCCAGCACCTCGATATGCTTGAGCGCCATATCGAAGGTAAAGATGACCTCGTCGGGCAGGCGCAGCATCTTAAGCGCCGCAGACATGCGACTCCAGGTAAGCGTCCACGAAACGCCCAGCACCAGCGACACATTAATGAAGGTCTTGAGCGCGATCTTGAGCATGGCGCTCGTGGCAGACGCGCCCAGCAGCAGGGCAGGCAGTGCCAGAACCACCGCAAGCCCCGTGGCGCCGAGCGCCGGTACAAAGGTCGCACGCAGCCCGCGTGCGGGGCGCACCGCGACCAGCACCAACGCGATCGCCGCCATCAGCATCAGGTACAGCGGACTCTGCGTCAGACACACGCACAGGACGCAGACGAACATCCCCACCAGGCGCACCGGAGCCGAAACGCAAGAAAGGGCGCGGTCGACCATCGACCCGCCCTCGTGCGCGCCTCCACCCAGGCGAACCCGCTCAAGCAGGCTCGCCAGGTGCAGGACATTCTTTTGCATCACACGATGCCGAGCCCCCGCGGGCTCGTAACGCTGCTCGGTCGCAAGCCAGCTAGGCAGCTCGGCTATTGCCATGAGCACCGCTTTCCTTGACCGTCAGCGAGATCAGACGGAATGCGATGGTGAGCACCGCCACGCCAATCACGCCGGACAGGATATACATGGCAGCCTGACCGGCAAAGCCAAGACCCTGCTCCTCGGAATAGGCCTGCAGGTAATCACCCGTGGGCAGCGCGTCGGCAAAGGTCGGGGTGTCGAGACCGACCGAAGCCTGCAGGCTGTCGTCGCCAGCCTCCTGAACGGCGGTCGCGGCGCCCTCGGCGTCCCACTCACCCCAGGCGTCACCCGTGGCCAGCAGGCCCAGCGGCGTGGCCACGACAAGCACGGCAACCAAGATGAGCGTGGGGACCAGCGAGGTCTTCTTGGCAGCAGCGCCCTCGGCAGCAAGCTGGCCATCGACGGCCTCGGGTCCGACGATAATGCTCGGTGCCGTCTTCTTAATGAAACCGTAGATCGCAGCCGTCGCCACGCCCTCGACAACACCGGCGACCAGCATATGCGGGATCAACATGGCCGGAATAGCCACAGACAACGGGAAGGGGCAGTACAGCGGCGCACCTGAAGCGTTGGTAAAGAGCATCGGCTGAATACCAAACTCGATTGCCGCGCACAGGGCCGCCAGGCACAGACCGACCCAGCCGCTCACGATGGCAGAAACCGAGGTGCCCCAGCTCTTGTCGTACAGACGGCTGTTGAGCGCACGGAACACGATAGCAGCGACAAACGGCAGCACAAAGGCCATGTTAAAGCAGTTGGCGCCAAACGACAGAACGCCGCCGTCGCCAAATAGCAGCGCCTGCAGCGCCAGCGCGACCGAGACAGCGATAGCCGCGGCCTCGGGGCCCAGCAGCAACGCGATGAGTGCGCCGCCGACGGCGTGGCCTGTGGTGCCGCCGGGCAACGGCACGTTGAACATCATGAGCAAGAAGGAAAATGCGGCGCAGATGCCCAGGAAAGCCATGTGCTCGCGATCGAGCGTGGCGCGCACCTTCTTGATGCAGTGGGCCCAAACGGGCACCATTGCCACCGCCATGACGGCATCGGTCTGCGGGGACAGATAATTATCTGGAATGTGCATGTACGCCTCCCGGTTGTCGGCGCACGGAATTGCAACGCCGCTTAAATCACCTTGCCAGTGTTACGTATTGTCAAATTCGTAACACGCCGCGGGCTATCATAGCAAAACGGCGCACTGCCGACAAAGCAGCACGCCGTTATGTAATGCGCGTGTCATATATGCAGGCTCAGCGGTGTCTCATACCGAGCATAGCGGTCACGTAGGACTCAGCAGCAGCCACAGCTGACCTATACCCAGCGCAAATCCTAGCCGCGGACCTCGCCGTTTACGCCCTTGCACACCTTGGTGACGATCTTCTGGTGTGCCTTCTCGACCTCTTCGCTGGTGAGCGTGTGGTCGTCGGAGCGATACGTAAGCGCGAAGGCCATGGACTTTTTGCCCACGCCCACGCGGACCGGATCGCGATAGACGTCGAACAGACGCACGCCCTCGAGCAGCTTGCCGCCGGCGCTGGTAATGCGGCGCTCAAGATCCTCGCAGGTCACGGAGTTATCGACCACGATAGCCAGATCGTGCTCAACAGCCGGATACTGCGAGAACTCGCGGTAGTTCTCCTGGTTGCGGGCGCCCTTGATCAGCTTGTCCAGGTCGAGCTCAAAGGCAACGACGACCTCGTCGATGCCCATGGCTTCGCGCGCCTCGGGGTGGATCTCGCCGACCCAGCCCAGCACGGTGCCGCCGGACAGAACCTCGGCCGCACGACCCGGCTGCAAGAAAGCGTAGCCCTCGCCCTCGACGGGACGGAAGCGAACCTTCTCGATGCGCAGCTGGGCGAGCAGCTCCTCGACAATGCCCTTGCCAAAGAAGAAGCGCAGCTTGCGATACTTCATGTTCCAGGACTGCTCGCTCCACTGGCCCGAGAGCACACCCGCCACGGACTTGGTCTCCTTGGGCAGGCTGGCGTTCTCGCGACCGTGGAACAGGCTGCCGACCTCGTACAGGTGCACGTTGGGCGTACCGTGCGCCTCGTTATAGGCCACGGATTGCAGCAGGCCCGGCAGCAGCGAGCGACGCATCTCGGTCTGCTCGGCTACCAGCGGATTCATGAGCACCACGGGGCAGCCGCGGCCCTCGGTGGACATGCCGATCTTCTCCAGGTCGCCCGGAGCGGCAAAGCCAAAAGTCGTGGTCTCATTGAGGCCGCAGGCGCGCAGGATCTCGCCGACCTTGCGGGTGAGCTTCTGCTCGCGGGTCAGGCCGCCGATGTGGTTCTTGGCAGCCGGAATGGTCGCCGTCACGCGGCCCATGCCCCACAGGCGCAGGACCTCCTCGATCAGATCGATCTCGCGCGGCAGGTCGGGGCGGAAGCTCGGCGGGGTGACCATAAAGTCCTCGCCGTCGCGCTCGACGGTGCAGCCCAGGCGAGTGAGCGAACGCTCGATAAACTCGGGCTCGATGTCGGCACCGCAAATGGCGTGCACGCGGGCCAGGCGCAGCTTGATGCTGTCGATGGTCTTGGGCGCGGGGAAAACGTCGACGTAGCCGGGAGCGACCTCGCCGCCGGCGATCTCCTCGATCAGCGCGCAGGTAACGTTGGCGACATCCACGCAGCCGGTCTCATCGACCTGGCGCTCAAAACGGATGGAGGCGTCGGAGATCAGCGACAGATCGCGGCTGGTGTGCGAGGTGCGACCGGCGTTGAAGCAGGCACTCTCGACCATCACGTCGACGGTGTCATCCTCGATCTCGGAATCCATGCCGCCCATAACGCCGGCCAGCGCCACGGGACGCTCGCCGTCGGTGATGAGGCCCATGCCGGCGTCGAGCACGCGCTCCTCGCCGTCGAGGGTCGTGAACTTCTCGTCCTGTTGGGCGGCGCGAACCACCACGCGGCGATGGCCATCGCGTTCGGCAAAGGTATCCAGGTCAAAGGCATGCAGCGGCTGACCGGTGAGCATCATCACATAGTTGGTGATGTCGACGATGTTGTTGTGCGGACGCACGCCCAGGGCGTTGAGGCGCTTGACCATCCAGTCGGGCGAGGGGCCGACCTTCACGTTGCGCACGATGCGGGCGACATAGCGGTCGCACAGGCCCTCGTCGGCAATCTCGACCGAAAGCTCGTCGTCGGTCGCGCGGCCAGTCTCCGCCTTGATGGCGGGCAGCTCAACATGGAAATCGCGGTCGAAGATGGCACCGGTCTCGCGGGCCATGCCAATCATGGACAGGCAGTCGGGACGGTTGGGCGTGATCTCGCAGTCGAGCACGGTATCGCTCGAGCCCACGTACTCGGCAAACGGCATGCCGCAGGGCGTATCCTCGGGCAGGATCATGATGCCGGAGTGATCGCCGCCCAGGCCGAGCTCGCGCGCAGAGCAGTTCATGCCCATGGACACGACGCCGCGAAGCTTGCTCTTCTTGATCTTAACGTCGCCGGGAAGCACAGCACCGATCATGGCCGTGACGATGTGGTCGCCGGCCTCAAAGTTCTGCGCGCCGCAGACGATCTGCAACGGGGCGGGGTTGCCGTCGGCGTCGAGGTTCTTGTCGCCCACGTCGACCGAGCACACATACATATGGTCGCTATCGGGATGCGGGGTCTTGGTGAGCACCTTGGCGGTCACCACGTGGTCGAAGGACTCACCCACGGTGTCGATCGCCTCGACCTCGGTGCCGGTACGGATATATTCGTCCGAAAGGGTCTTGGGATCCTCCGGAATATCGATCATGGTCTTGAGCCAGTCGTAAGAAACGCGCATCTAACTGGTCTCCTTTCATAAATGCGGCTTTGAGCCGGAAACTGCAACTAAGAAGAAAGCGTTCTAGAACTGGTTCAAGAACCTCATGTCACCAGTCATCAACGTGCGCAGGTCGGGCAGGTCGTAGCGCAGGGCCGCGACGCGCTCGGCGCCAATGCCAAAGGCGAAGCCGGTGTACTTCTCGGGGTCGATGCCGCAGTTGATCAGGACGTTGGGGTCGACCATGCCGCAGCCCAAGATCTCGATCCAGCCGCTGTGCTTGCAGAAGTTGCAGCCCTTGCCGCCGCACACGTGGCAGCTCACGTCCACCTCGCAGCTCGGCTCGGTGAAGGGGAAGAAGTGCGGGCGGTAACGCGTCTTGCGGTCCTCGCCAAACATGCACTTAACAAAGTAGTCGAGCGTGCCCTTAAGATCGCCAAAGGTGATGCCCTCGTCGACGACCAGGCCCTCGATCTGGTTGAACTGCGGCAGGTGGCAGGCGTCGGCCGTGTCGGGACGGTAGACGGTGCCCGGGCAGATCATGTAGATGGGCGGCTTCTGCGACTCCATAGTGTGGATCTGCACGCCCGAAGTCTGGGTGCGCAGCAGTACGTCGGACTCGCCATGGGCGTGAGCCTCGGGGTGTGCGACGCTGCCAGGGTTGTTGTCGACCACGTAGAAGGTATCGCGGGCCGAGCGGCTCGGGTGATCCATGGGGGCGTTGAGCGCAGTGAAGTTGTAGTAGGAAGTATCGACCATGGGACCGGACTCGACGGTGTAGCCGATGCCGCAGAAGATGTCCTCGGCCTCCTCGATGATCTGCTTGATCAGGTGCTGGTGACCGATCTGCGGACGGATACCCGGCAGGGTAATGTCGACAGCCTCGTGCTCGAGAGTGTGCTTGAGGGCGGCGGCCTTCATCTCGGTGGTCCCCTAATCATTCAAACAAACAATCAGTTGGCGCATCTCGTTGGCACGCTTGCCCATCATGGGACGATCCTCGGGGGCGAGCTTGCCCATCATACGCATCAGGCCAGTGATGCGGCCCTTGCGGCCGAGCAGCTCAACGCGCGCGGCCTCGAGCTTTGCGGCGTCATCGGCGCCTGCGACGAGCTCCTTGGCCTCTTCCTCGAGTTTGACCAGATCATCAATCAGACTCATGTCTTCCCTTTCGTCTCTCGCGCTCCCCGCTTGCCGAGGCGGCTGCCGCCGTCTGACGTTGCGAAAACGCGGCCCGGTTCGGTAACAAAAAACCGTCCTCGGGCATGTGTATTGCCCAAGGACGGTTGAATTCCGCGGTACCACCTTGTTTGACCCGGCGGATGTCTGGCCCGCCGCGCCCACTCTTTGCCCCTTGTCGCGAGGCTCACGGCTTCCCTACTGGGGCTTCGCCGCCGCTGGCCGCGTGCCCGTTGAGGTCGCTGCTCGGGAGTGAACGCTTGGCCCTTGCCACCGCAGGAAGGCTTGCAGCCCATGACCTTCCCTCTCTTGCCGGCGACGCGGCGGGCAAAACCCTCTCCGTCAACGCATTGGGCTATAGGATAACACATTCTGCGAGCATATCGCCGCGTTCCGTTTTGTTCGCGCTGGGTACAAGGCAGGTAACTGTGCAAACTGGTCGCGCGCCCACCCGAGGCGCTCGGCTCACGAGATCAAGGATATGGTATGGGAAATAAGCACGATAAGAAGGCCAAGGCCGCAGCGGGCAAGACGCCCAACGGCATGAAGGTCGATAAGGCCGTCAAAAAATTCCGCAAGCTCGAAGGCAAACTGTGGACCCGCGAGTACCTGCTCTAAATTGCCGAGTTCGATGGCGCGACGATTGCCCCCGCCAACGGCGCCGCGGCCCGCGCCGATGCTATGGGCACCCTTGCCGGCGAGCATCACAAGCTCCTGACCAGCAAAAAGTCCGTTGAGCTCGTGCGCTCTCTCGCGCGTGAGACGGTCGCCGACGGAAAAATCGACGACCCGCAGCTGCTCGACGAAATTCGCGTGCTCGGCCGCGACCAGCGCGAGGCAAGCGCCATTCCCACCGAAGAAGCCGAAGCCTGGACCAGGCTTACCTGCGAGGCCGATGCCGTGTGGCACAAAGCCAAAGCAGCCAATGACTGGGCGAGCTTTGAACCCTATGTGGACAAGATCGTCTGCCAGCTCAAGCATCAGGCCGAGCTCATGGACCCCAAGCGCGACCCATACGATGTTTGGCTCGACCAGTACGAGCGCGGCCTTTCTGCCAAGAGCTTCGACGCGTTTTGCGACGAAGTCAAGGCCACGGTCGTGCCACTCGTGCACGCCATCGGCGAGCGCGGCCAGCAGCCCGCTGCCGACTTTTTGCACGCCCGCGTGCCCGAGGCTGCCCAGCGTGCCATGAGCTTCGATCTTATGAAGCTCGTCGGCCTGGACCTGAACGACACCACGCTTGCCTTTACCGAACACCCGTTTAGCGAGGGCTTTGCCGTGGGTGACGCGCGCATCGCGACGCACATCTATGAGGACGACTGCATCTCCAACGTCTACAGCATCATCCACGAGGCCGGTCACACCATGTATGAGCTGGGCGTGAACCCCGCCTATGCGCGCACCTGCCTGGAGGGCGGCACCTCCATGGGCATCCACGAGAGCCAGAGCCGCTTCTTTGAGAACACCGTGGGTCGCAGCCGCGCCTTTATGGGACCGCTGCTCGAGGTGCTGCGCCGCCACGCGCCCGAGGTCTATGGCAGCGTGGACGAGGATACGCTCTACCACGCCGTGAATATCGCACAGCCGTCGTTGATCCGCACCGAGGCGGACGAGCTCACCTATCCGCTGCACGTTATGGTGCGCTACGAGATCGAGCGCATGCTGTTTGCCGGCGAGGCCACGGCCAAGGATATCCCCGCGCTTTGGAACCGCTTTATGGATGAGTACCTGGGCATTCCCGTTCCCGACGACACGCACGGCTGCCTGCAGGATACGCACTGGAGCGGTGGCTCGTTTGGCTACTTCCCCACCTATGCGCTGGGCAGCGCCTACGACGCCATGTTCGTGCCGGCCATGTGCCGCGACGGCGTCGACCTTACCGGTGCCTGCGCGAGCGGCGATCTGGCGCCCGTCCGTGCCTGGCTGGGCAAGCACATTTGGCAGTGGGGTCGCGCCAAGGACGCGCCGGAGCTCATCAAGGGCGCCTGCGGCATGGACTTTGACGCCCGCTACTACTGCAGCTACCTGCAGGACAAGTTCACCACGCTCTACGAGCTGTAAGGATTGACCAGCACGCCATCGCCAACGCCAACCATGTTGACGCCAATGCCTTGGCAGTGTCAGCGAAAACGACCCCAAGCGAGCAAGGTGACGTGAAATGAAAGGGCGCTGACCTTCTGGTCGCGCCCTTGAAATTGAACGTCAGATTGCCGCTTGGGGCCGTTTGCAGCGTCGAGCAGTTACGCGGTTTGGTAAAATCGCGTAACTAAAGGGCTTCCAGAGCACTTGCGATGCGCTTCATGGCGGCGTCGGCGGCGGCTTGGTCGGGGGCTTCGGCCAGCACGCGGATCACTGACTCGGTTCCGCTCTTGCGCACGAGCACGCGGCCCTCACCCGCCAGCGCGGCCTCGGCCTCGGCGATCGCATTCTGCACGCCCATGTTCTCGAGCGCGGCATCTTTGTCGGCCACGCGCACGGCAACCTGAGCCTGCGGCAGCAGCTTACACGGAGCCGTGAGCTGCGAGAGTGTCTCGCGCTCGGCGCGAATCACTTCCATCACGCGCAGCGAGGTCATAATGCCGTCGCCCGTGCGCTCGATATCGCCGAAGATCGTATGGCCCGTCTGCTCGCCGCCCAGGCTGTAGCCGCCCTCGCGCATCTTGGCATACACGTGGCGGTCGCCCACGCCGCTGGTCACGGCGCTCAGGCCGGCAAGCTCCAGCGACTTGATCAGGCCAAAGTTGCTGGCAATCGTCGGCACCACGGTACCGCCCGAAAGGCGACCGTGCTTGTTTAGATACACGCCGCACACGTACAGGATCTGGTCGCCGTCGACCACGCGGCCGCGTTCATCCACCGCCAGGCAGCGGTCAGCATCGCCGTCATAGGCAAAGCCCACGTCCAGGCCCTGCTCCACCACGTGGCGCTGCAGGCGCTCCATATGCGTGGAGCCGCAGTCGACGTTAATGTTAAAGCCATCGGGCGCGGCATTGATTACACGCACATCGGCGCCCAGCGCATCGAACACCGGCTTGGCAACCGAGGAAGCCGAGCCGTTGGCACAGTCGAGACCGATCTTGACGCCCTGCAGCGAAAAGTTCGCGCTTGCAATGAGCGAGGCAATGTAGCGGTTGCGACCCTGCATGTAGTCGACCGTGGCGCCAATGTGGTTGCCCGTAGCCAGCGGCACCTCGCTCTTGCCATCGATATAGTCCTCGATGAGCTCCAGCACGTCCTCGTCCATCTTAAAGCCGTCGCTGTTGACGAGCTTAATGCCGTTATCGCAAAACGGGTTGTGGCTCGCGCTGATCATGATGCCGCAATCGAAGCAGCCCTCTACGGTCTGATGCGCCACGCCCGGCGTGGGGATCACGTGCAGCATGTAGGCGTCCGCGCCACTCGCGACCAAGCCACTCACCAGCGCCGCCTCGAACATATAGCTCGAGCGACGGGTGTCCTTGCCCACGATAACGCGCGCCTTAGCACTGCGGTTGGCGCCATAATACCAGCCCACAAAACGGCCAATCTTATAAGCGTGCTCTACCGTCAGCCCAACGTTGGCCTCGCCGCGAAAGCCGTCGGTGCCAAAGTACTTCATGCGCTCTCCTTACAAAATAGGGGCGAACAGATTGCCTGTCCGCCCCAAAATGGTACTCGATTATCTGCGCTACCAGAAAAACCCTACGCCGACGCGCTGTCGCGAGCCGCCTGGCATGTAGGAGTCTGACGCAGCGTAAGCGGCTTGTCCCCCGCCTCGGCCGACGTGGTCAGCGTATACGTGATCGTCGTCGTCTCGCCAGCATGCAGGTCAACGGTGCCCGAATAGAAGGGGATTCCATGCCACGTAGCGGCGCCGAGACCAAACTGGGTGCCCTCGACGGTCAGATCAGTAATGTTGCCGCCCGTCGGGGCAAACAGTGAGACATTCAGACGCTCGTCGTCACGCGCGGCATCGGGTGCGCTCGCCGCAACGTAGTCGGGCAGCTTGCCAGCCTCCTCCTGCGTCATGATGTTCGTCAGGGTAACGGTGATGCGATAGGAGCACGTGCCGTCACCGTTCTTGATGCCCTGGCCAATCTGCGTATCAGCGTTCAGGTACCAGTCGAGCTTGGAGAAGCTCAGGTTGTTAAAGTAAACGCCGGCAACAGGATCGGCACTCGGGTCATCCGGATTGGGCAGCGAAGCGTCAATGCCCGTCTCTTTGATGGCATTCTGCTCATCATCGTTTCTCATCCACGCGATCAGGCGGCCCTCTTCGGCACCGCGCTCAACGGCGCTGACAAGCTTCGTAACATCGACATCGCCGATACCGCCAAGGATCTTGTCGAAGGCAGCGCTGGCGACGGATGCAAAGATGCCGTCCGACTCCTCGACCGGATAGTTCCAGTACACATCGTGCATGAGGACCTTTGCGGCGTTGGTGCCGTCGACAACCGTTCCGTCGGGCAGCGAGACATTACCGACCAGGCCCAGCAGATACTGCAGGAACACCGGGTCGATACCGATGGCGCCATCAACGTCCTGTCCATACTGGGACTTCCACAGCGCGGCGACACGCTGCGAGTTGCGGGGCCAATCAGGCGAATAGGTATTGCCCGAGTTGTACAGGTTACTGTGGTTGCCGAACAGCGCCTCATCCTCTTCGTCGACGCTCTCGACTGCCTCATCCTCGCTGAGTCCAATGCGGGGAACAAACTCGCCAATCGACATCTGGCCGTCGGTGACCGAAATCAGACCCTGCGAACCGCCAAAGCCGCCGCAGGCACGAATCTCGACGTTGTTCATGGCGTACATAAGGTAGTTGCGCGTCTGGCCGTTGGCGCCGAGCATCTGGGGAAGGACGGGGGCGACCTTCTCCGCCGCGTCAACCGCGCCGTTGAGGGTGGCAAAGCCGTCCTTGGCCTTATCGACCAGCTCGGTCACCTGGGAAATATGAGTATCGCCAATGCCCTGGACCTTCTCGTTGGCGCTCTTGAACACCTTCGAGCTGCTGGAAAGCGAATCGGCGACCGCCTGCAGCGCGGACACGTTAATCATGCCGTCCTGGAACAGCTTGCCGGGCGTAGCCTGCGAAAGGTTATCGGCCATGGGAACCAGCGCATTGCTCGAGACATCGGACAGGGCGTCAATCATGGTGCGGGCCGCATTGATATCGCTGCCATACACCGGGATAAACGAAGCCGCCGCCCACAGCGGGCTCGAGGTCTCCGCCTTCATGCTGTTACAGAGCTCATCGATCTTCTTCGCGTCGTCAGGCAGCGTCGAAAAATCGCCCGACGTGACCTTGCCCTTAAGGCCACCGACGATCTCGACAGCCTCCTTCGCTTCGCTCTTTACGGTCTTTGCCGAGTTAAGCAGCATAAAGCCGCTTGCGCCAAGCACAACGAGAAGCACCGCGACTACAGCGGCAACAATGGCGCCAGTGTGACGCTTTTTGCGCTCGCCCTTGCGATGGCGATGACGGACCAGACCGTCAGAGGTCGAACTCGACGAAGCATCGCTACCGTAGTTCAAGCCAAAATCGTAATAATCTTCCTTGGAACCCGAGCCCGCAAACTCGGCACCGCTATCATCCAGGCGGGCGAACGTGCCAGTCTCGGAGGCGCCGGTGTAAATCGTGCCAAGGTTACCCGTAAGCCCCGCGCCACCGGCAGAGGGAGTATTGTTGGCGGCCTTGCCGGCATTAACGTTGCCGGCAGCATTCGCGGCGTTGGCAGCACCTGCGTTGTTCGCAGGCACCGAAGGAGCCCCGCTCGGCTGCGACGCGGAGGTTGCACCGCCCGCAAAGACATTCCCTCTTGCACGGCCGGTCTTTTTTGCCTTTTGAGACTGCTCGTACAGAGCGGTAAACATCGCCGTCTCGCCCGGGGACACGCGCTTACCGGAACCGCCCTGTCCAGCGCCGCCCGGCGTGCCGGCCTTACCAGCCCCGTTCGGACGCGGCGGAACTGCAGGGCGGCCGCTATCGCTGCCCTTAAAGTGATTACCAGCCATAAAGAAATCCTCGCAATTGAGTCGCAATGAAAAAGTCCATAACGTTGCTAGTTTATGGCATTTTGAGCATCGACAGCTAAACTCCAGACACGGACATCAATTGGCGAAAATGCGGCACAACACCTTTCTGTCTTGGCGGCGGCGCTAGCTACACCGTAAGGAACATCATCACGATGATCATGACAAAGCCGATAAGGTCGGTCGGCAAAAACACCGTCCCCAGCATAACGGCGCTGGTGATGGTCGCCGAAACCGGCTCCACAGTTCCGATGAGGCTCGCGCGCACCGAGCCGATGTCCTTAACGCCCTGCATATAAAGCATGTAAGCAAAAAACGAGCCGATAACCACGAACACCGCGAGCGCCTCGATGCCGGCAGCGTCGAGCGCCGGCATATGCGCCCAGGGCTGCACGAAGACGCACGAGACCACGCCCGCCGTGAGCATTGCCGAGCCCGTGACGATGGGGCTGCCGTATTCGGGCAGGATCTTGGCGGGAATCACCGCCATACACGCGGCGCTGACCGCACACATAAGACCTGCTGCCAGGCCAAGCGGCGAGATATTCAGGCTGGTGGGGTCGCCGCCGGTGGCGATTAAAAAGGTTCCACCCAGAGCCAGGCCAATGCCGATGACTTCGCGAGTACGCGGCATGCGGCGATCGGTCACGCAGGCGTAGCCCATGATGATAACGAGCTGCAGGCACTGGAGCACCGTCGCGGTTCCGGCGTTCGTCAGGCGCACGGCCGAAAGATAGCAAAACTGGTTGAACAGCAGGCCAAAGGCGGTAAAGAGCAGCAGCTGCTTGCGATCGGCGGGTGTGGTCCAAAGCTTGACCAGGCGTGCGCGGTCGCGCGTGACAACCACAGCCATAAAGAGCAGGCCGGCGAGAATCTGACGCACGCTCATAAGCCACAGCGTATCGACATGGTAGGTATCGAACAAAAAACTCGCGCTGGTGCCCGAGAAGCCCCAAAACGAACCGCCCACCAGCGTAGCCAAGACGCCCGTGATCATCTTGCGCGTCGAAGCGCTGTTCAGGCGGTCGCGCCATGCGCGACGGGTGTTGCGGCTGAGCTCGTCGGTGCCCTCGGGCACATCAATGTTCGATATATCGGTCATCGGCACCGAAGCCCCTGCGCCTTCGACCTGCTCGACACACTCTTTGCTCATTCCACTCCCCCGAAACAGCCTGGAAACAATTCGGTTTACCTTACCACGGCGAAGTCACCAGCTGGAGGCTTGTCCGCTTATCGGTAGGACAATTCCGCAGGCGTCTTTCCATAGCTCGATACCGCAATGGCCTTGCATTATGCGACAGCCAAATCGCGGCAGCAGGCTCT
The DNA here is from genome assembly GCA_900547125.1 of uncultured Collinsella sp. Lineage (GTDB taxonomy): Bacteria > Actinomycetota > Coriobacteriia > Coriobacteriales > Coriobacteriaceae > Collinsella. Next base: position 21,808 of record URFU01000005.1, on the reverse strand, counting down.
TTTGAAATGGATACGACAAAGCCCCCGAATTCCACAATGTAGGCGATTTTTAAAAATGTTCTTGCCACCGAGTTCAGGCTCCGTTATATTATCCCTTGCGCGCTTGCGCACCCTTGATCGGGCGTTTAGCTCAGGGGGAGAGCGCTTCCCTGACACGGAAGAGGTCAGAAGTTCAAATCTTCTAACGCCCACCAAATGTTCGCAGCTCAGAGGCTTCGCCTCTGGGCTGTTTTGTTTTTTGCCACCAAGCGCGCCGCCAAATAAGTCATCAAATATTGATCCAAGGTCCGTACGCGATGGTCTTCGCATCCCGTAGGGGTGCCGGCAGATTGCATGTGTCCTGGCCCATCATGACCGCAACATGTTGGTCAAGGACAATCTTTTGGATTCTTTTGGCGTGAGCGGCTTGGTTTTGGTGCTATTTGGCGACGGCACGGTTGAGGGGGTTTCAAAACTGCTGTGCAGGTAGTTGGGTTGATAACGTTTTAGCAGTCTGCCAAGAGGCCTTCATTTATAATGCGTCTGCAAATTGACCAATTGCTTTGACCTGCTGAAACACTATATGTTGTGTTTGACCTAAAAAAAGAATACAGGATATAGATGCCTCTTTGTCGTATGATAGATGGCGGACAGAGAACGAGAACCTTATTCGCCCCATTTGGATAGATCTTCGAGCCCCTTGATTGGCTGCGAGGATTGTCCGCATGAGGGCCTATGGTTATCGAGAACACAGATTGCGCAACGGCGCCGCAAGACAGGGCCAAACCCTGCCGGGCATCGTTTGGCTCTGAAGCGCAATGAGGCTACGATGCGAAAGAGGCAAGAGGATGAAGCTCATCAAGCGCAGCGGCACCGAGGTTACCTTTGACATCGATAAGATCGTCAATGCGATCCGCGCCGCAAACTTGGAGGTCGAGGAAGGCTCTCGCCTTACCGACCGCCAGGTGATCTATGCGGCACAAAACGTCGCCGAGGCATGTGAGAAGGCCGGCCACACCGTATCGGTCGAGGAGATCCAGGATCTGGTCGAGGATGAGATTATGCGTCTCGACTGCTACGAGGTTGCCCGCCACTACATCATCTATCGCTATGTTCAGAGCCTGAAGCGCCAAAAGAACACGACCGACGACAAAATCCTGTCGCTGATCGAATGCAACAACGAAGAGGACAAGCAGGAGAACTCTAACAAGAACCCGACCGTCAACTCCGTTCAGCGCGACTACATGGCCGGCGAGATTTCCAAGGACCTGACGCAGCGCGTGCTGCTGCCCCAGGAGATCGTGGATGCCCACAACGAGGGTCTGATTCACTTCCACGATTCGGACTACTTCGCCCAGCACATGCATAACTGTGACCTGGTGAACCTGGAGGATATGCTCCAGAACGGCACCGTTATCTCGGGCACGCTGATCGAGAAGCCGCACAGCTTCTCGACTGCTTGCAATATCGCGACGCAGATTATCGCCCAGGTTGCTTCCTCGCAGTACGGCGGCCAGTCAATTTCGCTGACCCATCTCGCCCCGTTCGTTGAGGTTAGCCGTCAAAAAATTCGCGGCGAGGTCGCTCGCGAGCTTGAGGAGCTCGGTGTTTCGGCATCTGCCGAGAAGGTTCGCGAGGTCGTTGAGGATCGCCTGCGCGATGAGATTCGTCGCGGCGTCCAGACGATTCAGTATCAGGTCGTGACCCTTATGACCACGAATGGCCAGGCGCCGTTCGTGACGGTCTTTATGTATCTTAACGAGGCTCGTACGCCTCAGGAGAAGCACGACCTTGCCATGATCGTGGAGGAGACGCTTCGCCAGCGCTACGAGGGCGTTAAGAACGAGGCTGGCGTGTGGATTACCCCGGCATTCCCCAAGCTTATCTATGTGCTCGAGGACGATAACGTTCACGAGAATTCCCCGTACTTCTACCTGACCCAGCTGGCTGCCAAGTGCACCGCCAAGCGCATGGTGCCCGACTACATCTCTGAGAAGAAGATGCGTGAGCTCAAGCTGTCTAAGGGTGAGACCGCCGGCAATGGCGATTGCTACACCTGCATGGGTTGCCGCAGTTTCCTGACGCCCGATCGCTCGGGCAACGGCTTTAACAACGTTGCCAACGCGCTCAACTATGACCCGAGCAAGCCTAAGTACTACGGTCGCTTTAACCAGGGCGTTGTGACCATCAACCTGCCCGATGTCGCACTGAGCTCGCATCAGGACATGGACAAGTTCTGGAAGATCTTCGACGAGCGCCTTGAGCTGTGCCATCGTGCCCTGCTGTGCCGTCATGAGCGCCTGATGGGCACGCTTTCGGATGCCGCACCGATTCTGTGGCAGTACGGCGCCCTGGCGCGCCTTAAGAAGGGCGAGACGATCGACAAACTGCTCGTGGGCGGCTATTCCACCATCAGCCTGGGGTATGCCGGTCTGTATGAGTGCGTCAAGTACATGACGGGCCACAGCCACACCGAGAAGGAAGGCACGCCGTTTGCCATGGCCGTCATGCAGCACATGAACGACAAATGCGCCGAGTGGAAGGCCGAAAGCGATATCGACTTCTCGCTGTACGGCACCCCGCTTGAGTCGACGACCTACAAGTTCGCCAAGTGCCTGCAGCGCCGTTTTGGCATTATTCCGGGTGTGACGGACAAGGGCTACATTACCAACAGCTACCACGTCCATGTGTCCGAGGAGATTGATGCTTTCGATAAGCTCAAGTTTGAGGGCATGTTCCAGCAGCTTTCGCCGGGCGGTGCCATCTCCTACGTCGAGGTTCCTAACATGCAGGACAACCTTAAGGCTGTCATTCGCGTGATGCAGTACATCTACGACAACATCATGTACGCCGAGCTCAACACCAAGAGCGATTACTGCCAGGTGTGCGGCTATGACGGCGAGATCAAGATTGTCGAGGACGATGGCAAACTGGTGTGGGAGTGCCCCAATTGCGGCAACCGCGATCAGGAGAAGATGAACGTCGCCCGTCGTACGTGCGGCTACATCGGTACCCAGTTCTGGAACCAGGGTCGAACCGAGGAGATCCGCGACCGCGTGCTGCATCTCTAATAACCATCCCAGGCCGCCCCGTAGCGAGGCCCCGGACCTTTACTCGCTATTTCGGACAGTCCTGGCTCACGACGGAGGCGCCACTGGCGCCTCCTGTTCGTGCGGAACTCATATCGAGCAAAGGTCCGGGGCCTCGCTACGGGGCGGCCAAGTTGACGTAGCTGAGATGCAGCGCGCGGTCTGCTCACCCCTCGAAGTTCTTAGCGGAAATGAGTTGACTTGCAACAACGCTTTGCTTGCGATGGCGGTTGAGCTGCAACAAAGTTTTTATTGGACCTCGAACCCTATACTCGATGTTCGCTTCGTTCATTGAGTTACCCTTTGCATGAGGCCGGGACATATCGTCCCGCCCGCAGTTTCGCAGGCCGAAGGCCGAGAATGTTTGAGGACGGGATGATATGTCCCGGCCTCTCGGGAGAGTTACCTATGAACTACGCGAACATTAAGTATTTCGACATTGCTGATGGGGAAGGCGTTCGTACTTCTCTGTTTGTGAGCGGGTGCCGTCGCGGGTGCAAGAACTGCTTTAACTCCGTCGCGTGGGACTTTGCCGCGGGTGAACCGTTCGATCGTGTCGTCGAGGACAAGATTATCGAGAGCCTCGATCATCCCTTTATTGACGGCCTGACGATTCTGGGCGGCGAGCCTATGGAGCCCGAGAATCAGGCGGGGCTTGTTGACTTTATCGAACGCGTGCGTGCGGCCTATCCCGCGGGGTCGGGCAAGACCATTTGGTGCTTTACCGGCGACGTGCTCGAGGAGCTTATGCCGGGTGGCCGTCATCATACCGAGGTGACGAACCGTATCCTGGCCTGCCTCGACATGTTGGTGGATGGCCCGTTCGTTCAGGATCTGTACGATATCTCATTGCGCTTTAGGGGCTCGAGTAACCAGCGTGTGATCGATATGAACGCTACGCGCGACCGTGCTGAGCGCGAGGGCGTTGCGCTTTGTGATGCGGTTGAACTTTGGCGGGACGATCCGGTCTATTCGACCCATACTATGTAGCTTGTGGCCGATGCCAAAGGGCGTGGTACCATAGCGCGAACGCAAAATCGGAAAAGTGAGGCCCAGATGGTCGATCAGGAAAAAGTCGAGGCCGCCATTAAGCTGTTGCTTGAGGGCATAGGCGAGGACCCAACTCGTGAGGGCCTGCTGGAGACCCCGGCGCGCGTTGCCCGTATGTATGGTGAGATCGCCGGCGGTATGGACCAGAGTGCCGAGGAGCACCTGTCCAAAACCTTTGCCGTCGCTTCGAACGATTTGGTTATCGAGCGCGACATCACGTTCTACTCGCTGTGCGAGCACCATCTGCTGCCGTTTTATGGCAAGGCCGCCATTGGCTATATTCCTAACGGTCGGGTGGCTGGGCTTTCCAAGCTCGCCCGTACGGTCGAGGTTTATGCCCGCCGTCTGCAGCTGCAGGAGCAGCTGTGTGCACAGGTTGCCGATGCCCTTATGGATTATCTTGCTCCCCAAGGAGCGATCGTACTGATGGAAGCCGAGCATATGTGCATGACCATGCGCGGCGTGCAAAAACCCGGTACCAAGACCGTAACGCTTGCTCGTCGCGGCGTCTTTGAGACCGATCCCGCGCTCGAGGAGCGATTCTTTAGGATGCTGGGTCGCTAACCATGAGAGTCGTCAACGACTTTGCATCGAAGACCGATGAGGGAACGCCTCGTCGCGGCTTTATGGCTTCGGGCCTGACTCCCTTTGGTGCCATGCCTCGCATTGATTACATTTGTGCCAACGGGCTGTTCCGGCGGCACCTGGGCAACATTGCACAGTTGGAATCGGGGCGCATCTTTTGCCGCCACGGTATTGACCATCTGCTGGATGTCGCGCGCATTATGTGGATTAAGAATCTTGAGGAGCAGCTCGGATTTGATCGAGAGGTCATCTATGCCACGGCGCTTCTTCACGATATCGGCAAAGATGAACAGTATGAATCGGGTATATCCCATGATGTTGCAAGCGAACGCGTCGCTGATGCGATTCTCGGCGGCATGCCCGAAGACGTGGCGTTCGAGCTGGCAGATGCCGCAGCCATTAAGACGGCCATCCTGGGCCATCGAAAGCTGCGCGTGAACAGTCAGCCGCTTGAGCGTCTGCTTTATGCAGCCGACAAAGCGTCGCGCGCCTGCTTTGCATGCCCTGCGCGCAATGCCTGCAACTGGAGCGATGATAAAAAGAACCTATCGATTCGCGTGTAGTTGGTATGCGCGGTCGGGGTTCTGAACGAAGGAGACGATCGCGATGACTAACAAAAAGCTGCCCGAGAATGCAACCAAGACCGAGGGAGCCGAGCTCGCCCGTCGTGGCAGGGGCGAGATTTCCGCCGCAACAGCAGTGCCCCATGTGAGCTATGACGACCTATGCCATGCCGACCGCATTACTATCGACGGTCTCGAGGTCTTTGCCAACCACGGCGTGTATCCCGAGGAGAACGCCCTGGGGCAGAAGTTTGTCGTGTCCTTGGTACTCTATGCCGATCTGCGCGCGGCGGGGGAGCACGACAACCTGGATGTCTCGATTGATTACGGCTCGGTGTGCCACGATGTCGATGGCTATCTGCGCGAGCATACGTTTAAGCTCATCGAGGCTGCAGCTGAGGGTGTGGCCTCGATGCTGCTACGTCGTTACCCCCTGCTGCTTGGCGTGCGTGTTAAGCTCGATAAGCCTTGGGCGCCCGTCGGTCTTCCCCTGGCAAGCTGCGGCGTCGAGATCGAGCGCGTGCGCTAACCGACGCTAGAGCTCGTTGGCGGGCGGTATTTTGAGCCGTTGCGACAGAACCCTTTTGTTGGGACAGTACGTGTCGAGCAGGGCATGGAACCGCTGATTGTGGCTTGGCTCGAGCAAATGGACGAGCTCGTGGGCGACAACCATGTCAAGGCACTCGACGGGGTAGGCGGCAAGTTCTCGTGCGATGCGAATGGCGCCGGTTTTGGGCGTGCATGATCCCCAGCGCGTTTTCATGCTGCGCACGGAAACGCGGGAAACGGCGACACCCATTGCGATTTCGTATGCGTGCACCATATCCCGCAGCGCCGATGTGACTTCGGACGTATAAAGCTGGTCAATATGGGCTTGGATCTCACTGGGCGTTAAGCTGTCGAGGGTCGCGTTCCACTTGGCCTGCGGACGTTCGTCTGGCTCGTCGGTACCCATAAAACTTGCGAAGGTAGCCTGCTTGGGCCGCGGTGCGGGTGATGCAAAGTTATGATCGAGTGCATCCTGTACCGTGATGGGCTTGCCCCAAAGTGCAATGATGGACGAGGGGCTGAGCGGCTCTCGCGCCGTCGCCTGACGTTGCTCGCGCTGGGCAAGTCGGCTGATAATCCAGGCGCTGTTGCGCTTCACAAACGCTTCGATACGCTCGCGGCTGGCGCCAAGTGGTGCGCTGGCGTGGACCTCGCCGCTCGATGTGACGCGTAGGTTGAAGTTCTTGACGCACTTTTTGGTAACGACGACGGGGATGGGCGTCCCATCCGGTCGGGATACGGAAATCGTAAACTGCTGCGTCAAAAGCGGTCCTTCAGATTGGGGACGGGCCGGCATGTCGACCGTTCGGCATGCCGGCCCGCTCAAGGGATGTGAAATTAATAACGCTCAAAGAAGGCAAGCGCGTTGTCGCTGCAGAGCTTCTGCATCACGGTCTTGCCAAAATGCTTGGAAAGCATGTTCTGGAACTCGGGCATCTTGCTGGCATCGGAGAGGAAAGCGGGCACCGTGGCGCCGTCCCAGTCGCCGCCGAGCGCGATGACGTCCTCGCCGCCCAGGTCGAGCCAGTGCTCGATATGTGCCGCTAGCTGGTCGAAGGTGACGTCTGCGGCGGTCTTGTCGGTTGCGTCGTTGGAAAGGAACTCGCTGCAGTAGTTGAGGCCGACGATACCGCCCATGTCGCGAATGGTGCGGAACTGGTCGTCGGTGAGGTTGCGCTTGACGCCGCAGACGGTGCGGGAGTTGGAGTGGCTGGCGACGAAGGGGCGCGTGGCGTGGGCGACAACTTCGTCAAAGCACTCATCGTTGAGGTGGGAGACGTCGAGCACCATGCCGGCGTGCTCCATCTGCGTAAGCGCCTCGATGCCGGCGGCGGTGAGGCCGGCGTGGGTGTCGTGGCCGCTCGCGAGCGGTCCCTGCGCGTTCCAGCTGAGTGATGACATGAGTACGCCCAAGCTCTTGAGCACCTCGATCAGCGCGGGGTCCTCGGCAAAGAACGTGGCGTTTTCGATGGTGTGGATGCAGGCGACCTTGCCGTCTTTGAGCGCGGGGCGAATGTCTGCGGCGCTGCGCACGTTGACCATGCGGTCGTGGTTGAGCATTGCCTGGCCGCTCATATGCGCCATGATCTGCGCCTGGAAGCGCGCGGCGTGGGCGGTGGGAATCTCGTCGGGGACAAACGTGGCGAAGCACTGTGCCCATGGCGTGTTGCCGATCTTTGCGAGCGAGATGGCGCAGGCGTTGCCCTCGATGAGGTCGAAATCTTGCGGATGCGTTTCGTCGCCGGGGAAATAACCGTCGGTGCCGGCGGTAAAGCGCAGGTCGAGATCGAGCGTGGCCCAGCCGATGCGGTCGGCGGTGTCGCAATGTAGGTCAAATACGGGATATGCCATGGTTCCTCCGGATGCAGCGTTTCTTTGCAAACTGTCCTTGAATTGTATGACTAGGGTATAGTTAGCGCCATATGTTCACGGCGGCCCGCGTTGTGCGCCGCCCTTATCACGGAGGTTACCATGTCCAACCAGGGCAAGAAGGTCAAGACCCATTATCGCGGCACGCTCGACGACGGCACCCAGTTCGATAGCTCCTACGATCGCGGCGAGCCGCTGGAGTTCACCTGTGGTGCCGGTCAGATGATCAAGGGCTTCGACGCCGCCGTTGTCGACATGCAGGTGGGCGAGAAGAAGACCGTGCACATTCCTGCTGCCGATGCCTACGGTGAGCACAATCCCGAGATGGTTCTGACCTTCCCGGCCGAGCAGGTTCCCAACATCGAGCAGATCGAGAAGGGCATGAAGCTCTTCCTGTCCACGCCGAGCGGCATGCCCGTCCCCGCCGTGGTCATCGACGTAACGCCCGAGGCCGTGACGCTCGACGCCAACCATGAGCTGGCCGGTAAGGACCTCAACTTTGATATCGAGCTCGTCGAGGTCGAGGGTTAGAGTATGCCCGAGCGCTTGGTTTCGACGACATGCTTGGGAAATCTCAACGATCCGTCCTATGAACTCCTGCTCCGCCGGAATTTGGGCGGCGTCTTTGAAGTTGACGAGCTACTGCTCGATTGGGACCAGGCTGATACGCGCGCGTTTGTGGGCGTGACGGAGCTGGGGCGCACGATCGATGTTCGGCTGGATACTGCCGACGGCGGTCGTCTTGCCGACGGCGACGTGCTCGCCATCGACCGCTCGGGCATGGTGCCCGTGGCGGTTGTCGTGCGCCTGCGCAGCGCCGAGGTTTATTTGGTCGAAGTTGACCGAATGGATCCGATTGCGCTCGCGCATGCGTGCTGGGAAATCGGCAATATGCACGCGCCGCTTTTCCGAGGCGATTCGGACGAGCATACCGTGCGCATGTATACGCCGGTGCAGCCTGTTTTGGGCCGCATGCTCCGGGGCGTCGAGGGCGTTCGGCTCTCGACGGTTACCCGTGAACTCGATTCGGACCGGCGCTTTACGTCGAGTGCGGCGGATGCCGTTGTGAGTATGGCTCCAGACTTTACGATCGTAAAGAAGGCGCGCGGTTAACGTGCGTATAAGTAGGACGGACTTTGAGAGGCAACTATTCAAAGTCCGTCTTTCTGTTGATGAGATGCTGTGGGGGAAAGCATATGGGTCTTGAGGGAATCAAGCTGATTGCATGCGATTTGGACGGCACGTTGCTGCATCCGGGGGAGCGCGAGCCGCGTTCCGAGGCTTTTAAGCTCATCGACGAGCTGCATCGTGTTTAGGCCGGCGAGCGGTCGTCAATATGCGAGCTTGCGCTACCTGTTTGCCCCGGTGGCCGATGAGCTCGCCTATGTATGCGAAAACGGAGCCCTGGTGATGAGCGAGGGGCGTGCCGTTGTCAAGCGTTCCATGGAGCGTAGCCTTGCTATGGATATCGCGAATGCCGTGGTTGCGTATCCCCATGCCGACGTGACCCTTTCGTGTGAGGGGCACCTCTACACCATGAGCGGCAACGATGCGTTCGTCGACCATTTGCGCCATGAGGTCCACTGCGATGTGGCGGTGGTCGACCGCCCCGAGGACATCGACGAGGACGTCATTAAGATTGCCTTCCAGACGCCCGAGGTGGATCAGCCGGCGGCCCTGGAGTATTTCGAGCGCCTCTTTAGCGACCGTGTTGACGTGATGACGTCGGGAACCGAATGGACGGACTTTATCGGTTTCGGTTCGGGCAAGGGCTCCGCGCTTGCCGATTACGGTCGTGCCCTGGGTATTTCGCCCGATGAGATGATGGCGTTTGGCGACAATGAGAACGATCGCGACATGCTCAACGTCGTGGGCCATCCCTATCTGATGGAGAGCTGCAACCCCTCTATGCGTGGCATCAACGACCGCGTCCGCTACGTGTGCACGGTCGAAGAGGAATTGCATCGCCTGCTTGCTGAGTAGGCATGTCCCAAACATTTACCGACAGTCGGGGCAGAGACCCTCGAAGATGGTGTAGTGCGACGTGACGTGCCAGCCGATTTGCTCGGACGCCTTGGCGTCGAGCTGGGCATCGAAGGGGAGCGGCACGTCGATGACGCGGCTGCACGAGGTGCAGATGATATGCGCATGCGGCTCGATTGTGCGATCGAAGCGGCTGCCGCCCGGCGTCTTGATGGAGAGAATCTCGCCGGCGTCGGCCAAGAGATTGAGATTGCGGTAGACCGTACCGCGGCTGATTTTGTCATCCTGTTCGCGCACGGCGTTGTAGATTTCGTCGGCGGTGGGATGGTTATAGCTTTGGCGCACGGCGTCAAGAACCAGCTTTCGCTGTCTGGTATTCCTTCTTTGCACCGCCATGCGCCTCGCCTCTTTTCTATCAACGGTCGTAGGTAAATGATACCGTATTTAGCACACAATACTAATAACGAGGACTGAAACCGTCTTCATTGGCAAGTGGGGCTCGGGCCTGGGCATCTACGAGGCGAAAGCGCGTTCCCATGCGCTCGTAGGAGGCATGAAGCGCCTCGAGATGAGATAGGATGTTTGCCGGAGCCCCCTGTATCTCCATCTCGACTGAGCCGTCTTCCATGTTACGCACCCAGCCGGTGAGGGAGCGTGCCTGCGCGAGGTTGGTGTTGGTAAAGCGAAAGCCAACGCCCTGGACTTGCCCCGCCCAGCGCAGGAAATAGCGCAGGGGGGTGTCTTGAGTGGCCTCGTCGCTTGCGAGTACGGTAAGCCTGCGGCGCAGCTCGAGCTCGACGTTTGATGGTTTTTGAGGCTCTCGACTGCCGCCGGTGACGCTGGAGAAGAACGTATCGAAGAGGCCCATAGCTATGCCTGCTTGCCTGCGTCGGCCGGGAAGGTTATGCCGGCCTGCTGGCGCACGGCATCCATGATGCGCAGTGAGACGAGTGTGACATCGCGGTAGTGACCAAGCTCGTGGCGTCCCGCCGGGGTCTCCCAAATCTCTTCCTTAACGTTATCGATGCCGTCGATGGCGGTGATAAAGTCTGTGAGTTCGTATTCCATAGTGTTGCTCGATTTGGGCAGGTCGAGCACGCGGCCGTTGTCGCCCTGTTCGCGCGGTGCCTCGGTCGCCGAGCCGCGTATGACATCGCCGCGATAGTCGATGCGGACGTTGCGGGGCGTGGACAGATGGTCGATCTGGATAGTGCCACGCTCGCCTTCGATCTGCGAGGGCAGCAGGTCATTCGTAATTTTGGAGTGCGCGAGCTCGACGGAGATGCGGCCTCCGCCATAGCTGGCGAGGATGGAACCGCAGCCGTCGATGGGGCCGTGTGTGAGCTGTCGCGTGGTGGGGTCGAGCAGAGTAGTCATGCTCGTAAGGCCGGAGGGCATGCCGAAAATCTCGACCATGGGCTCGACGGCGTAGACGCCAATGTCCATGAGGGAACCCGATGCCATATTGCAGTCGAAGATATTGGTGGCGCGTCCCGCGAGAATCTCGTTGTAGCGCGAGGAATATTTGCCAAAGCGCAATGAGGCGCGGCGGATGGGGGCGATCTCGCCCAGGGCATCCTCGATGGCGTGGAAGGCAGGATCGTGGAGGGGGCGCATGGCCTCGAGGGCCACGACACCTGCTGCCTCGGCAGCGCGGAAGACTTCCAGCGCCTGTGCTTCGGTGGCGCAGAAGGGTTTCTCGACGATGACATGCTTGCCACCGGCGATGCAGGCAAGGGCCTGCTCGTAGTGAAGTGCGTTAGGGCTGCCGATATAGACGGCGTCGACGTCGGCGGCGGACGCGAGCTCGTCAAGTGCGGTGAAGTTGCGTTCGCCGCCGTGTTCGGCGGTAAAGGCTGCACCGCGCTCGGCATTGCGCGAGAGCGTGCCTACGAATGCAGCCTGGTCGTTGGCACCGACGACTTGGATAAAGTCGTCGGTGATCATGGATGTGCCGATGGTCGCGATGCGCAGCATACGTCCCCCTTGCGTTGTTTGGTCTACAGGATGAGTGTAGCGCGTGGGGATATAAAGCTGCGCGAAAACGCTATTACAGGTCGCTCTCGTTAAAGCCGGTGTCGATATCGAGGTTGCTGCCGTCGGCCGCCGTGGTGGCGAGCTCATCGCAGCGCTCGTTGAGCTCGTGTCCGGCGTGGCCCTTAACCCAGATGAACTCCACCTTATGCTTGCTTTTGGCGGCAAGCAGGCGCTCCCACAGGTCGCGGTTCTTAACGGGCTGCTTGTTGGCAGTTTTCCACCCGCGCTTTTTCCAGCCGTCGATCCAGTGTTTATTGAAAGCGTTGACGACGTACTGCGAATCGGAATGGACCTCGACCTCGCAGGGGCGGTTGAGCGCCTCGAGCGCCACGATGACCGCCATGAGTTCCATGCGGTTGTTGGTGGTCTTGGCGTAGCCGCGTGAAAGCTCGGAGGTGAAGGTCTTGCCGGCGGGGTTGGTGTATTTGAGTACGGCGCCGTAGCCGCCGCGTCCCGGATTTGATCGGGCCGAGCCGTCGGTATAGATGATGACCTTCACGGGCTTCCTTTCGTTGGGTACGTTTCGTGTGAGTGACCATTGTAGCGCCATGCCCGCCGGGGGCTAGCAATCTACCATATCTATCCCGTCCTCTGATGGCTGGTTTTCTTGGATGATGCGGTCGAGCTCGTCGAGGTATTGCTGCAACAGGGGAGAGGGCTTGCGTTCATCGTGCATGATATAGCCTACGTGCATCGTCGGGGCATCTGCCAGCGGAATCGATGCCATGCCCCATTGCATTTCGTTTGAGAGCACGCCGGTGGAGAGCGTGTAGCCGTTCGAGGTGATCAGCAGGTTGGTGAGCGTGCCGCGGTCAGAGACTCGAATGTTGCGATCGCAGGGGATGTAGCTAAACGGCTCCTCGGCGTAATAGAAGGAGTTTGAGGTTCCCTGCTCAAAGCTGTAGCGCGTATAGGGCGTAAGGTCGGCAAGGGACAGCTGCGGGCGGCGGGCAAGCGGGTGGCGCTCACTTACGAACACGTGGACCTTTGCATCAAAGAGGTGATGGAAGCTTGCTCGGGCATCGGCAAAAGCCTTCTGCAGAACGCGGGCGTTAAAGTCGTCCAGATAGAGGATGCCGATGTCGCTGCGAAACGCGCGGACGTCATCGATGATCTGCGATGTGGTGGTCTCGCGCATGATGAACTCGAACTTGCTGTCGCGGCAGCGCTCGACCACGTTGACAAAGGCCTCGACCGAAAAGGCGTAGTGCTGGGCGGAAATGGCGAGGCGGGCTTGCGGGGTGCCGCCGTCCTCGTAGCGCGCCTCGAGCATGTCGGCCTGCTCCACGACCTGGCGCGCATAGCCCAAAAGCTCGGTGCCGTCGTTGGTGAGCGTGACGCCGCGGCTGGAGCGCGTAAAGATCCCCAGGTGGAGCTCCTGTTCCAGGCTTTTGACGGCGTTTGAGATGTTGGACTGAGCGGTATAGAGGCGCTGAGCTGCGGCATTGATTGAGCCGGACTCCGCTACGGCGATCAGGAAACGAAGCTGCTGGAGGGTCATCGGCGCCATCCTTTCGAGTGTTATCTATAAAACCGATAACAGGTTAGCGCTTTTAAGTGATTGACCGAGGGAAACAATGCTCGTACTATTCAAAACACACAAAGGCGGTAGGTAATTAAGCCAACCACGGAACCGGGATGCGAAAGGAGGCCCGCATATGAATTGCTTACCAAGACGAATGCCGGGCTCCTGTTTGCGCCCGTCGGCGTGATCAGGAGACAGCGACTTACTTCTCTCTAATTTATTAACTTTTGTTCGATCAAGGAGATCATCATGAGCCAGTTCATCAACAACCCCGAGCACACTTTTGGTTTCGATACCCTGCAGCTGCACGTTGGCCAGGAGAGCGCCGATCCTGCATCCGACTCCCGTGCCGTGCCTATCTACCAGACCACGAGCTATGTGTTCCGCAACTCCCAGCACGCCGCCGACCGCTTTGGTCTTGCCGACGCCGGTAACATCTACGGCCGTCTGACCAACTCCACCCAGGGCGTCTTTGAGGATCGCATCGCCGCGCTCGAGGGTGGCGTTGCTGGCCTCGCCGTCGCCTCTGGTGCCGCCGCCATCACCTATACCCTGCAGGCGCTCGCTCAGGCCGGCGACCATGTGGTGGCCCAGAAGACCATCTACGGCGGTTCCTACAACTTGCTGGAGCATACGCTCTCCCAGTTTGGCGTCGAGACCACCTTCGTCGATGCCCACAACCTGGAAGAGGTCGAGGGCGCCATCAAGGACAACACCACGGTCATTTACCTCGAAACGCTCGGCAACCCCAACTCCGACATCCCCAACATCGACGCCATCTCCGAGATCGCCAAGAAGCACGGTCTGCCGGTTGTCGTCGACAACACCTTCGGCACCCCGTATCTGTTCCGTCCGCTGGAGCATGGTGCCAACATCGTCGTCCACTCCGCAACCAAGTTCATCGGTGGCCACGGCACCTCGCTGGGCGGTGTGATCGTCGACGGCGGTAACTTCGATTGGAAGGCGAGCGGCAAGTATGCGCAGATCGCCGAGCCCAACCCCTCCTACCACGGCGTTTCGTTTGCCGAGGCTGCCGGTCCCGCCGCCTTCGCAACCTATGTCCGCGCTATCCTGCTGCGTGACGAGGGCGCCTGCATCAGCCCGTTCAATGCCTGGGTCCTGCTCCAGGGCACCGAGACTCTGTCGCTGCGCGTTGACCGTCATGTCGAGAACACCAAGAAGGTCGTTGAGTTCCTGACTGGTGACAGCCACGTCGCCAAGGTGAACCACCCGAGCCTGCCTGAGCACCCCGATCACGAGCTCTATCAGAAGTATTTCCCCAACGGCGGTGCCTCGATCTTTACCTTTGAGATTAAGGGTGGCCAGGAGGCCGCCTGGAAGTTCATTGATCATCTGCAGGTGTTCTCGCTGCTCGCCAACGTGGCCGACGTCAAGTCGCTCGTCGTGCACCCGGCTACCACCACGCACTCCCAGCTCTCTGCCGAGGAGCTCGCCGAGCAGAACATCACGCCCTCCACGATCCGTCTTTCCATTGGTACTGAGAACGCCGAGGATATCATTTGGGATCTGAAGCAGGCCTTCGCCGCGCTGGACGAGTAATGCGACTTGTGCAAGGACCCCTTGCGACTCGATAGGTATAACTGCATAAAATGCCTGCTCAAGACGCCTGTGCGAACAATGGTTGCACAGGCGCTTTTTTGCATAGAGAGGGCGCAAAAACAGGGTTTTTGACATGCTTTATGCATTCGAGTTGTGGAAAACTCCTGTTGAGAGGATGTGAGTTTTACGCAATTGACGTGCACCTTTTAAGTAAAACCGCAGGTCGCGATTTGCTCGGGGTACTATGCAGCGCGATTGAATCACACGCAGCTCAAACGCAGCAAAAACGCACTACGGAGGTTTCCAGCTACATGAGGATCGATTCACGAAAACCGAAGGCCGCCGCCCTTTCTGCCACGCTTGCCGTGGCGCTTTTGGTGGGTGCCGGCGTAACCGAGGCCCACGCGGCGACGCTGTCCGACGCGGTTGGGTCCGCGCCCTCCGAGACCACGTTGATGCAGCCCGTCGATTATCGCGGCGACGGTTTTGGCTCCATGCAGGAGTGGAACGCCTCCATGGGGGCCAAGCGCGACTCTTTGGAAGTTCGCGCTCAAATTATCATGAACATGTATGGCGACTATGCCACCGATGGCGAGCGCGCCGTGCTTCAAGAATGCATCGACGGCGCGGGTAGCCTGCTGACGATGGGGGA
This sequence comes from uncultured Collinsella sp., assembly GCA_900547125.1. Classification (GTDB taxonomy): domain Bacteria; phylum Actinomycetota; class Coriobacteriia; order Coriobacteriales; family Coriobacteriaceae; genus Collinsella. Next base: position 6,367 of record URFU01000005.1, on the reverse strand, counting down.
GGTCGACGCCAAGTCGACCGAGCTCGACGAGCTTCGCTCCACGCTTGAGGATGCCAAGCGCGAGGCGCTCGAGGCTGCGGCCGCCGAGGCGGAAGCCGCCGAGGCCGCTGAGGCCGTTCAGGCTTCGTATTACAACGCCGGCTCCGGCTCGTCTTACGCGTCTGCTGCGTATTACGCGAACGGCTCGGGCCTGACGCGCTCGAGCGGCGTCAATAACTATAATGGCCGCCGCGAGACTTATTACAGCAGCAACGTGTTGTATCACCACCGCACGGGCGAATGGACGCAGGATTCCGAGGGCTTTTGGCGCGATTCCGATGGTTACTACGTCGTTGCCGCGGGCGATAAGGCCCAAGGCTCCACGTTTACCGGATCCAAGGGTGAGTGCAAGGTCTATGACTCCGGCTGCGCTGCCGGAACCACCGACTACTATACCGGTTGGTAATCTGCCATAAGCCAATAGGAGATGACGGGTGGGCGTCTTTACTGAGCCTTTGGGCACAACGTAGGGGCGTCCGTTTTTTGTGCGTGCTTGAGTTAACAGAGCGCTTACCGTGGCAGTACGCCACGCATATGGGCGCGGGGCACACTAGTTCATGAGAAATAAGGTCTTTCTCGTGGAGGAAGTGGTCTTGTGAACGCTCGAGATATCGCCGTTGCCGCCGTTGCATTGACGCTTGGTTGCCTTGGTCCTACGGCCGCGCTCGTCGCGGGTATGCAGGGGTCTTGTGGGGCTGCCTCTATCGTGGTTGGCGTGTTGATCGCGGCCGCGCTGCTGGGAAGTGCGGGTGTAGTCCTTTGTCGCGATGATGAGGACCAGACGTCGGAGTCGCAGCTCTAACCGTTGTGAAGCTGATTTTTGGCCAAAGATGAAAAAGGAAGCCGCCGCGAGGGGAGTGCCCCTTGCGGCGGCTTTGCCATTGGATCTGTTGGCTGCAGTATGCCGAGCACTACCAGCTGCTTTCTATTTCGCGAATCCTCTGGTAGAGCCAATCGTTTTGCGGCACTTGGATATCGTGTTTGGTAGCTAGGCGGCAAATGGTGCCAGCGAACTCCTCGACTTCGGTTTTTCGTTGTGCGATGCGATCCTGCGCCATCGAGGGCATACCGACGGGGTCGATTCCCTCGATGAGGTGCACCATCTGCGTCAGGTCTGCCTCGGTCAGCTCAATGCCCTCGGCGTTGGCGACCGCAAGCGTTTCGCGCATGGCGGAAACAAAGCAGCGACGCTGCTCGGAGCCCGGCTCCGTGGCGCTTCCGTAGGTCCCGCCGTAGGCCATACAGGTCTGGTTGATGCCGTCGTTGAGCATGAGTTTGGCCCACATGCGGTGCGCAATGTCGCTCTCGACGGTATGGGCGATGCCGCAGCGTGTGTAGAGCTCGTCGATGGCGCTGACGGTTGCGGGCTCGGTGCCTGCTGCCGCGCCAAAGCGAATCTCGCCCGCATTGGTAAAGGTGAGCGCGCCGTCGAGGAACACGGCATCCATGCCCTGGCAAATACCAAGAACGGTATGCTTCCAGCCAAAGCGCTCGGCAATCTTTTGCTCGCTCGTAATGCCGTTGCACAGCGAGGCGATGAGCGTGTTGGGCCCCACGACGCGCTCCATAGTCTTGAGCGCTTGGTTGAGTCCCGTCGTCTTGACCGTGAGAATGACCAGATCGGCGGGCGTTGCCTCACTGGCGCGGATGGACTTGAGCGCACAGGGCTTGCCGTTGACGGTGAGCGCATCGCCCACGTGACGCTCGAAACGGGCGTCGTCCATGACGTATTCGACGGCATCGTCGCCGAGTGCCTGGGCGATCATGCTGCCGTAGAGTAACCCGACGCCGCCCTTGCCGATAAAGGCGACCTTGTTGATCTGCATGTGAATCATCTCCTCACAAAAAGGCGCCCGCGTGCGGGGCGCCTGATGGATTGTATGCCGCTGGGGCGTGTAGCGTGCACCGGAGGCTGAATTTAGAAGAACAAACGCAAGGGAACTCATGCCGCGGGGTAGATGGCAAAAACGCGTGCGGGATATCCAACGCCATCGCGCACCTTGGAGAAGGTGCAGAAGATGACGGCGCCTGTGGCGGGAAGCTCGTCCAGATGGTCCATGACCTCGATCTGGTAACGGTCGACCGAGAGAATGTATTGTTCGCCGGGGTAGGGGCAGGCATCCTCTCGTGTGGTCACGCTCGTCTCCTTTCGTCGGGCTTTTTGCTGATGTTAAAGCGGTGCCGTGACGGCCTGATTTCTGCTGCGTTACGATACGTTCTCGATTGCGATTCCGATGTGCTTCGATGACGTGACAGGTTTGTTTCGCCTTATCAGGGCTTCGATGGGGGGGAGGGGCCGTGCAATATCGCGTTGACCCCAAAAGCGGTAACCGTATCTCGGCGTTGGGGCTGGGCTGCATGAGGTTTCCCGGTGCGCCGGGACGCCCGGATGCGAAGACAGCCGACGCCATCATCTCCCGTGCGGTGGAGCAGGGGATTAACTACCTGGACACGGCCTATCTCTATCCCGGCAACGAGGCTTGCGTGGGCGCTTCGCTTGAGCGCCTAGGCCTACGCGACCAGGTTTTGCTCGCGACCAAGCTGCCGCATGCTTCGTGCAAATGCGCGGAGGATTTCGACCGTTTCTTCGACGAGCAACTGCGCCGCCTGCGGACCGACCATATCGACTATTACCTTATGCACAACATCACCTCGCCCGCCCAGTGGAAACGTGTGGTGGCGTTGGGCATCGAGGACTGGATCGCGCGTCAAAAGGCGGCGGGGCGCATTCGCCAGATTGGTTTTTCGTATCACGGCAGCGCGGCGGATTTCCTGACGGTGCTTGACGCATATGACTGGGATTTTTGCCAGATCCAGTACAACTATGCCGGCGAGCGTTACCAAGCGGGAACGGCAGGACTCATGGCGGCTGCGGAGCGCGGTCTTGCGGTGTTTGTGATGGAGCCACTGCTGGGCGGTCGTCTAGCGGGCAAACTTCCGCCGCGGGCACGCGCTGTGCTCGATGGCGCCCGCGACCCGCATTTGCGCACTCCGGCCGCCTGGGGGCTTTCGTGGGTGTGGAACCATCCTCAGGTGACGATGCTGCTTTCGGGTATGACCGATACCGCGCAAGTGGATGAGAACGCGGCGTTGGCCGATCGGGCCCTGCCGGATTCGATGACGGCTGCTCAGCTCGATGCCATCGCACGCGTGCTGAGGGAGTTTGAAAAATCGAATCGCGTGCCCTGCACGGGATGCGGCTATTGCATGCCGTGTCCTAAAGGCATCAATATCCCTGGGTGTTTTGCTGCCTACAACGCAAGCTATGCGCACAGCTGGTTTACGGGGCTGTCTCAATACTTTACGGCGAGCGCGGTGCGGACGAACGAGCCCAAGCTGGTGAGCAATTGCGTCAAGTGCGGCAAATGCGCGCGGCATTGCCCGCAGCTCATCGATATCCCCGGGCGCTTGGACGACGTACGCCGCCGTTTTCAGCCTGGCCCCGTGACGGCGGTGCTTAAGGCCTTCGGCAAAACGCGCTCCTCGTGACCCTTTTATAACTTGCGGTGGAATAGTTCCTGCTTGCGGCAGAATAAGGCATCGACAGGAACTATTTCACCGCAACTGAAGGGGGCTGTCGTGGGCCATCGGGATTCATGTGATGATTTGCGTGAGGTTCGTTGGGGCGTTTTGGGCGCTGGACGCATTTCTCATCGATTTGCATCGTCGCTCAAGAAGGTCGACGGGGCACGGCTGGTGGCTGCGGCCGGCCGCACTCCTGCACATGTCGAGGAATTTTGCCGAGCGTTTTCGATTGATGCCGCGCACAGTTATGCCACGGCTGACGATAGCGGCGATGCGGCTTATGATGCGCTGATTGCCGACCCCGATGTCGACGCAATCTACTTGGCTCTTCCACATGGCATGCATGCGCATTGGGTCTGTCGGACACTGCGCGCGGGAAAGGCCGTACTGTGCGAAAAGCCGGCCGTTTTGAATGAAGAAGAGGCCCATGCGATCGCCTCCGTTTCCCGTGAGTGCGGCGTGCCGTTTATGGAAGCGATGAAAAATCGGTTTTGCCCGATGCGTACTCGCGTGAAGGGCTTGCTTGCGTTGGGCGAGCTCGGCCGTATCGTTTCGATCGAAAGCGTGCAAAAACTCGATTATGGTGAGTCCCCTTCGAGTTATCTGCTCGATCCCTTGCAGGGTGGCTGTCTATATGACATGGGCTGCTATGCGGTCGGGTGGTTTGAGGATCTGCTTGCGGGTGCGTGTGATGTTTCGTCTCGTGAAGTTCGCTGGCGTGACGTATCGGGCGGCCGCGTGGATTGGGCCGATGAGATCCATATGAGTGTCGGCGGCATATCCATTCATATGGTGGTCGACGGCAAAGCAGCATATGAAAGCCGCTTAACGATTGCCTGCGAGCGGGGCTCGTTGGAAATCGAGCGCCTTCATCGCCCCGAGCTCGCCCATGTGAAGTGCTCCGATGGACGAATGCTCGAAATAAATGCCCCGTTTGAGGTCGATGATTTCTACGGCGAAATCCAGCATGCGACCCAGCTCATCCGGGCGGGGAAACTCGAGAGTCCCGTCATGCCCCTTGCCGCCACACAGCGCTGCGCGCGCATTATCGATGCAATCCGTCTAGCCCTCTAGGGCTTGGCGCTGACGCGTAGGGGGTCATGACGCCGGCGCCCGTAGCCGTAGTGCTTGGTGGCCCGCATCTCTGATGCTCCTTTTATAGCTTGCGGTGGAATAGTTCCTGTTTGCGGCAGAATAAGGCATCGACAGGAACTATTTCACCGCAACTGATGAGGGGGAGCTGGGGATGCTGACGATCGGGTGTCATCTATCCACGACGAAGGGCTATCGGGCGATGGGGGAGACGGCGTTGTCAATTGGTGCCAATACCTTTGCATTCTTTACGCGCAACCCGCGCGGCGGCAAGGCGAAAGACCTTGACATGGATGACGTGGCCGCCCTGCGCGAGCTTATGGAACAGAACGATTTTGGCCCGCTTGTGGCTCATGCCCCGTATACCTATAACCCTTGCTCGGCCAAAGAGCGGGCGCGCGAGTTTGCCCTGGAGGCCATGGCAGAGGACCTACGGCGCATGGAAGCGCTGCCCGGCAACTACTACAACTTCCATCCCGGTGCGCATGTGGGACAGGGCTCCGACGCCGGCATTCAAATGATCGTCGACACCCTGTGCCAGGTGATGTTTGAAGGCCAACAGACGACGGTGCTGCTCGAGACCATGGCCGGCAAGGGCACCGAGGTGGGCCGCAGCTTTGAGGAACTGGCACTCATCATCCAGGGCGTTGCCGACAAGTGCCCCGAGCTGTCGGCCAAGTTGGGCGTTTGCTTGGACACCTGTCATGTGAATGACGCCGGCTACGACATCGTCCACGATCTTGAAGGCGTGCTCGACGAGTTCGATCGTGTGGTGGGTATCGAGCGCCTGCGCGCCGTGCATATCAATGACTCCAAGAACCCCTGCGGCGCCCATAAGGACCGCCACGAATGCATCGGTAAGGGCTACCTGGGTAGCGAAGAGTTTGGCGGCGGTATGCAGGTTATGCAGAATATTGTATCGAATGGCCGCTTGCGCGCATTGCCATTCATTTTGGAGACACCGAACGAACTTGCAGGTTATGCGGCTGAAATCAAATTGTTAAGGTCATTGCAGCAGTGATGACTGTCATAAAGTGGAGTGCTCCATTCACGTTATGGGTTTGTTTCAATCAGTTTTCTGATTGCGGATTCTTCCAAGCGGGTGCATAATAACCCTCAGTTTTTGCAGACCTCTGAATCACGTGGGGTCATTGGAAGGAGACTGATTATGAAGCTGAAGAAGCTTGGCGCATTTGCCGCCACGGGTGCTATGGCGCTCGCCCTTGCTCTGACGGGCTGCGGCTCGTCCAACGCCACCTCTGGTTCTGATGCCGGTTCCAGCAGCTCTGACGACGCTAAGGTCGAGAAGGTCGACGGTTCCAAGGAGTACGCGCTCGTCAAGGACGGTACGCTGACCGTCGGCACCTCTGCCGAGTACGCTCCGTTTGAGTACAAGGATGACAATGGCGACTACCAGGGCTTTGACCTTGAACTCATTAAGGCTATCGGCGATAAGCTGGGTCTGGATGTCGAGTATGTCAACAATGATTTTGACACGCTCGTCCCCGGCGTTGCTTCGGGCGCCAAGTACGACGTCGCCATCGCGGCTATCACCGACACGCCCGAGCGTGAGAAGGAAGTCACTTTCTCCGAGTCCTACTACATGGACGATCAGGCTATCGTGACCAAGGTCGATAACACCGACCTCCAGGCCGCCAGCTTCAGCGAGAAGCTAAACTACGCCGCCGCTACCAACCTCGTCGAGTCTGCC
>URFU01000004.1 GCA_900547125.1 uncultured Collinsella sp. | reverse complement strand
CGGCGCGTCTGGCCGAACGAGTCCCCATACCCTCGTTCGGTCAGGCGCGCCGCCGCGTTGCTGCTTTGTGCCGTATAATGTCCACTACCTATGACGCGATACAAAAGAAAGGTGTTTGCCCATGCAGGCACAGAAGGCGGAGGGAACCCGCGACCTTATCGGCGCCGAGATGCGCGCCTGGCAAAAGATGCAGCAGATTGCTGCTGGCGTGTTCGAGCCGTTTGGCTTTAAGCCCATCGAGACGCCCGCCATCGAGCAGGTGGACGTGTTTGTCCACGGCATCGGCCAGTCGACCGACGTCGTTCGCAAGGAGATGTTCCGCGTGTTTAGCGGCGCCAACCTGGAGCGCGTCTTTACCGAAGGCACCGACACCAAGCTTAAGCCCAAGCAGCGCCTGGCCCTTCGTCCCGAGGGTACGGCCGGTGTGGTGCGCGCCGTCGTGGAGAACAACCTGGTGCCCCAGGGCTCCACGCCGTTTAAGGCCTACTACGCCGAGGCCATGTTCCGTGGCGAGCGTCCCCAGAAGGGTCGCCTGCGCCAGTTTCACCAGGTGGGCATCGAGTGGCTCGGCGCTCCCGATCCGGCGGCAGACGCCGAGTGCATCATCATGCTCATGGAGTTCTACAAGCGCCTGGGCTTCGATCTTTCCAAGCTCCGTCTGCTCATTAACTCGATGGGCGATGCGCAGTGCCGTCCGGCCTATCGCGAGCAGGTTAAGCAGTTCATTCTCGACCACGCCGACGAGATGTGCGACGAGTGCCGCGAGCGCGCCGAGCTCAACCCGCTGCGCGCCTTCGACTGCAAGAACGACCATTGCCGCGAGATCATGGCCAACGCTCCGCTGATGGGCGACAACCTGTGCGACGAGTGCCGCGAGCACTACGAGCAAGTCAAGCGCTATCTGGATGCGGCGGGTATCGAGTATGTCGAGGATCCCACCTTGGTGCGTGGCCTGGACTACTACACCCGTACCGTCTTTGAGGTCGAGGCTCCCGGCGCCGGTGTCGGTTCCATCGGCGGCGGCGGTCGCTACGATGGCCTCGTCGAGCTCGAGGGCGGCAAGCCCACGGCAGGCGTCGGCTTCGCCGTCGGTTTTGAGCGCGCCCTGCTGGCCCTGCAGGCCTTTGGCAGCGATCTGGGTGCCGAGGAGGCCCCGTGCGTCTATGTCGCCAACGCAGGCAAGGAGCTGCGCCAGAACGTCTTTGCCATTACGCAGGAGCTTCGCGCCGCAGGGATTGTGACCGAGGCCGACTATCAGGGCCGGTCGCGCAAAGCCCAGTTTAAGCAGGCCGATAAGGTGGGCGCCAAGCTCATCCTGGTCCTGGGCGGCGACGAGCTTGCCGCCGGCAAGGTCAAGGTGCGCGACATGCAGAGCCATGACGAGGTTCTCGTCGAGCTGGCCAATGTGGTCGAGGCGGTTCGCGAGCGCCTGTAGCGCATCTTTTTGAGCTGCGGGCCTGCTAACGTGCCCTGCTCATGGAGAGCGATTGTTACGGGGGTGTTTCGCTTTTATGCGGAATGCCCCCGTTTACGTATGCCGCCCACCGAGAAATACGACCATTTGGGGCAAAAACCCTTGCAATGCAGAAAATACTTTTGTGTGGTAAAGCGCAATCAGTGTCGAAAGTATTTCTCAAGCGCCTATAATGAATACCGCATGTTACGTGCATAGAAGGAGGAATGGGAGGAAACGTGGCTGAGAACCTAAGCAACCAGTCTGTACCCGAAGCCGCGGCGCGCGTCGCTGCCGTGGTCAACCGCCTCGTTAACCGAATCGGCTCGAATGCCGAGTCCAGGGAGCGTCTCGCCGAGATCGAGATCCCCGAGGAGCTGCGCGATAATCTGGCGCTGTTCCTGCGCCTGGAACGTCGTGTGCTTAGCGAGTATGATCCCGAGATCGCGGACCTGTTCGACAAGATTTTGACAGCCGAGATTGTGGTCAATGCCGGCAACCCCGGTAGCTGCGCTGCCGACGAGTCCGTTGACGAACAGGGCGTGCCCACTGCCGACGAGCCCACCGCCGTGGCGTTTCGCGAAGTCGTCGATTTGATTGACAGCCTGCCGCTCGATAAACAGCAGGTCATTGTCCGCGCCTTTACGAGCTTTTTCCATCTGGCAAACCTGTCGGAGGAGAACTACCGTGTGGCGCAGCTGCGCGAGCGCGAGGCCGGCGCATCGACCGATACCGAGGTCGATCCCGCCAACGAACTCACCGTCGCCTATCACCAGTTGGTAAACGAGATGGGCGTCGAGGGTGCCAATGAGCTGCTCGGCAAGCTCGAGTTCCACCCTGTCTTTACCGCACATCCCACCGAGGCCCGTCGTAAGGCCGTCGAGGGCAAGATTCGCCGTATCTCCAACCTGCTGGAGGAGCGTCCGCGTCTGGGCGGCTCCGACCTGGTGGAGAACGAGCGCCATATGCTGCAAGAGATCGACGCCCTGGTACGCACGAGCCCCATCGCGTTAAAGAAGCCCACGCCGGTCGAGGAAGCCGATACCATCATCGACATCTTCGATAACACGCTGTTCGACGTTATCCCCGTCATCTACCGTCGCTTTGACGACTGGGTGCTGGGCGACAAGGCCGGCACCGTGCCGCCGCTGTGCCCGGCGTTCTTCCACCCCGGCAGCTGGATCGGTTCCGACCGTGACGGCAACCCCAACGTCACCGCCAAGGTGAGCCGCGAGGTCGCCGCCAAGTACTTCACCCACATGGTGCTCAAGCTCGAGGACAAGTGCCGCCGCATCGGCCACAACCTCACGCTCGAGGCCACCTACAGCAAGCCTTCTGCCGAGCTCATTAACCTGTGGAACCATCAGGTCGAGATGAGCCCTCGTTACACGGCCCGCGCAGAGCTGATCTCCGAGCACGAGCCGCATCGCGCCGTCATGCTCGTCATGGCCGACCGTCTGAACGCCACCGTGCGCCGTATCACCGACACCATGTACCACAGCGCCGACGAGTTCCTGGATGACCTGCGCGTCGTCCAGCGCTCGCTGGCCGCCTGCGGTGCCGTCCGTGCTGCCTACGGCCCGGTCCAGACCATCATCTGGCAGGTCGAGTCCTTCGGCTTCCATATGGTCGAGATGGAGTTCCGTCAGCACTCCGTGGTGCATGCCCGCGCCCTCAAGGATATCCACGAGAACGGTATCCATGGCGATCTGCAGCCCATGACGCGCGAGGTCATCGATACCTTCCGTGCTATCGGCTCCATCCAAAAGCGCTACGGCAAGAAGATGGCGCACCGCTATATCATCTCGTTCACCAAGAGCGCCCAGCATGTGGCTGACGTCTTCGAGCTGGCCCACCTGTCCTTCGCACACGAGGAAGATGTCCCCGAGCTCGACGTGATCCCGCTATTCGAGCAGCTCGAGGACCTCGAGGGCTGCGTCGACGTGCTCGACCAGATGCTTACGCTGCCCGTGGTACAGAAGCGTCTTGCCCAGACCAACCGCCGCATGGAGGTTATGCTGGGCTATTCCGACTCCTCCAAGGACGCCGGTCCTACCACGGCCATGCTCGCGCTGCATTCCGCGCAGGAGCGCATTGCCAAGTGGGCCGAGAAGAACGATATCGACCTGGTGCTCATGCACGGTCGCGGCGGTGCCGTTGGCCGTGGCGGCGGCCCGGCCAACAAGGCCGTGCTGGCGCAGCCCAAGGGTTCGGTCAACTGCTTCTTTAAGCTCACCGAGCAGGGCGAGGTCATTTTTGCCCGTTACGGCAACCGCACGCTGGCTCAGCGCCATGTTGAGTCCGTTGCCGCCGCAACGCTTTTGCAGTCGGCCCCGAGTGTCGAGAAGACCAACACAGAGACCACGCAGAAGTTCTGGGATATGGCCGAGAAGCTTAACGCTGCAAGCCACGAGCGCTATCTGGACCTGCTGAACACCGAGGACTTTACACCGTGGTTCTCGACCGTGACGCCGCTGACCGAAGTCGGTCTGCTGCCGATCGGCTCGCGTCCCGCTAAGCGCGGCCTGGGCGCCAAGTCGCTCGACGACCTGCGTACCATTCCGTGGATCTTCAGCTGGAGCCAGGCACGCATTAACCTGGCCGCCTGGTACGGCCTGGGTACCGCCTGCGAGCAGCTGGGCGACCTTGACCAGCTCAAGGCTGCCTACCAGGAGTGGCCGTTCTTCCGCACCTTTATCGACAACATCGAGATGTCGATCGCCAAGACCGATCAGCGCATCGCCAAGATGTATCTGCACCTGGGTGATCGCCAGGATCTGTCCGAGAAGGTCTTCACCGAGATGCAGCTCACACGTAAGTGGGTCCTTGCCATCGTCGGTGACGAGTGGCCGCTGCAGCGCCGCCGCGTGCTCGGCTGCGCCGTCCGCGTCCGTAACCCCTATGTCGACGCTCTGTCCATTGCCCAGGTCCGCGCCCTTCGCGAGGTGCGTATGAACCAGGTCGAGATGGCCGAAGAGAAGAAGGCCGAGTACATGAGCCTGATCCTTTCGACTGTGACCGGCGTCTCGGCAGGATTGCAGAACACGGGGTAATCGATAGCCCTGTAGTCGTCCGGGCCCGCCATAAGTTTACTTTTAGGCACGTCCTCGGACATGCAAGAAGCCCTCGCTGCGCACTTCGTGCGGCGAGGGCTTCTTGCGTCCTGCGGAGTGTGCCTAAAAGTAAACTAATGGCGGGCCCTGCGATGTCCGGTCTTCGGGGGATTACTGCTGGGGGAATAATGGCGCGCTTCGCGCGTTTTGGATGGGGTCTATCTCGGTGGCGCATTTGGCGCTTCTCGCCTTACGACTGTTGCAGCCGCGGTCCCAAGCGGTGCCGCGATCGTTTTGTTGTGGGTCAAATATGAACGTTGTGTTAATGAGTCGGTGGACGGTGGAGTTTTTCGGTGAGCGGCGTATCCTTCCAACGGTTTATCTAGTGTGTCAGTTGAAAGGAAGAGGGCGCTCGTCGTTGTTTGAATGTGAACTGCCGTTTGACCACAAGACGCTGCATCTGGAGCTCGAGGATAAGAACTTCGCGGGTGTGATGGAAGGTCATCAGAACGAGTTTAAGACTACAAAATCGCAGGAAGAGCTGGTGGAGGAGTCACTTGCCAACCCTTATGGCTCGCCTTCGCTCGAGGAGCTTTGCGCTGGCAAGAAGGATATTGTCATTATTAGCTCCGATCATACGCGTCCCGTTCCCTCGCGTGTGACGATGCCTATTCTGCTGCATCACATCCATTCCGCTGCACCTGAGGCTCGAGTGCGTATTTTGGTTGCTACGGGTATGCACCGTCCGTCGACGCACGAGGAGCTCGTCAACAAGTACGGCGAGGAGATCGTTGCCAACGAGGAAATCGTTATGCACGTCGCGACTGACGACAGCATGATGAAAAAGATCGGCACTCTGCCCTCTGGCGGCGAGTGCATCATCAACAAGATTGCTGCCGATTGCGATCTGCTGCTTGCCGAGGGCTTTATTGAGCCGCACTTCTTTGCCGGTTTCTCTGGTAGCCGCAAGTCCGTCCTGCCTGGCATCGCTAGCTACAAGACCATCATGTACAACCACAACGGTCAGTTTGTGAACGATTCCCATTCGCGTGCCGGCAACCTGTGCCACAACCACGTGAGCGAGGACATGTTTGCCGCTGCCGAGATGGCTCACCTTGCCTTTGTGCTTAACGTGGTGCTCAACGGCAAGCACGAGGTCATCGGCTCCTTTGCCGGCGACATTCACAAGGCGCACGAGGCCGGCTGCGAGTTCGTGAAGAGCCTTGCCGGCGTTGAGCCCGTCGAGTGCGAGATTGCCATCACCACCAACGGCGGCTACCCGCTCGACCAGAACATCTACCAGGCCGTGAAGGGCATGTGCGCTGCCGAGGCCACGCTTCCTGAGGGCGGCGTGATCATTGATGTCGCCGGTTGCGCCGACGGTCACGGTGGCGAGGGCTTCTATCACAACATCGCCGACAACGACCCGGCGGAGTTTGAGCGCGCCTGCATCGACCGTCCTAAGGACGAGACCCTGCCCGATCAGTGGACGAGCCAGATTTTTGCCCGCATCCTGGCGCATCACCCTGTGATCATGGTCACCGACCAGTGCGATCACCAGATGCTCAAGGATATGCACATGACGCCGGTCAACACTATCGAGGAGGCGCTCAAGCTCGCCTTTGAAATGAAGGGTGCCGATGCCAAGGTTGCCGTTATTCCCGATGGCCTGGGCGTTGTCGTCGCGCAGCACTAGTGCGTGGCCCAAACGAATCGTTTATAACCGACAAGAAAGATAAGGTTTTATGCTTACCAAACTCCTCTGCGAATTCGGCGCAACGGCCCTCATGATCATCTTTGGCGTGGGCGTGCACTGCGATACCGTGCTCAAGGGCACCAAGTATCAGGGCTCCGGCCATATGTTTGCCATCACCACCTGGTCTTTTGGCATCTCGGTCTGCCTGTTTGTCTTTGGTGGCGCCGTGTGCATGAACCCGGCTATGGTGCTTGCCCAGTGCATCGTCGGCCTGGTGCCGTGGAGCAGCTGCATCCCCTTCATGATTGCCGATATGCTCGGCGGCTTTGTGGGCGCCGTAATCGCTTGGCTTATGTATGCCGATGAGTTCAAGGCTTCCGAGGGCGTCGTCGACCCCATTGCCCAGCGCAACATCTTCTCGACCAACCCCACCACCGAGGGCACGAACTATGCCCGCAACTTCTTCTGCGAGGCTATTTGCACCTTCGTGTTCATCAGCGCCATCCTTGCTGCCGCTAACCGCGCTGGCGAGAACGTTCTGATGCTCGCCATCTGCGTCGGCCTGATCGTTTGGGCTGTTGGCATGGGTATGGGCGGCATCACCGGCTTCGCCATGAACCAGGCTCGTGACCTTGGTCCTCGCATGGCCTATCAGGTTCTGCCGATTAAGAACAAGGCCGACAACAACTGGAAGTACGGCCTGCTTGTTCCTGGCATCGCTCCGTTTGTCGGCGCCGCTCTGGCTGCACTGTTTGTGCATGGTTTCTTGGGCATGTTCTAGTCCAAGACAATTGATATAACGCCCGGGTCCGGCATAGGTTAACTTTCCGCCGCGTCCTCGGACATGCAAGAAGCTCCCGCTGCGCACTTCGTGCGGCGGGAGCTTCTTGCGTCCTGCGGAGTGCGGCGGAAAGTTAACCTATGCCGGACCCTGCGGGAATCCAGCTGCGTTCGAACAAGCAACCAACATATATATCTGAATTTGGATGTGGTGGGCACTTTGTTGTTAGGCGCTTTGAGGTGCGAGTGACACTTTGGGGTGCGCGGAGCCCTGGGTTGGGTCGATGATTTGGGATGAGCTTCTTACTTAGGTGAAGAGGGGCTTTATGGCTGAGAGGTAGTCTTTGGCTACGTCGGCTTTATCTGCTTGGAAATTGTGCCAGGCCCACCATTGGACCATTCCTACGAAGCTTGAGGCTATGTGGTGTAGTAGGAAGCTACGATCCATGGTGGCGGCGGGGCCGTTTGGGTCGTTGGGGACGGTTTCGGCTGCGCGCGACATGATGGTCTTGCGGAGACAGTCGGCGAAGAGGCGTGAGCCGGCGCCGGCTACGAGGGCTCGAACGCCCTGGCGACGCTCCCAGAGGTTGTTGAGGATATGCTCGACCTGTACGAGTGGGTCATCGAGGGGCGTACCGTCATCGTCGATGGCATGGGTGCAGATATCGCGCACGAGCTCAGCGAGCAGGTCATCTTTGCTCTTGAAGAGCCCGTAGAACGTGGCCCGACCTACGTGGGCACGAGCGATGATGTCGCCGACGGTGATCTTGCCGTAGTCTTTCTCGCACAGGAGCTCGGAGAACGCCGTAACGATGGCAGCGCGGCTTTTTGCCTTGCGGGCATCCATGGCTATGCGTCCGCGTGAACGAGTAGGCAGCGGAGCGTACCGGAGCAACCTTCGTAGGGGCGTTTGCCGGCGCCGTAGCCGACGGCTTCGATGCGGTAGCGTGAGGGCAGTTGGTCGGACGTGCGCAGCGCGGTGACGATGGCGGCGCCCGTCGGCGTCACGAGCTCGCCGGCGACCGGTGCAGGCGTGAGGGCGATATTGCCCGCCTGGCACAGGTTGACGACAGCGGGGACGGGAATGGGCATGAGGCCGTGGGCACAGTGGATGGTGCCGTGACCCTCGGAGAGCGACTCGACCACGATGTCCTCAATACCAAGGTCGTCGAGGCAGATGGCGACAGAGCAGACGTCGACGATGGAGTCGACGGCGCCCACCTCGTGAAACAGGACGGTGTCGGGCGTTTTGCCGTGAGCCTTGGCCTCGGCAGCAGCGAGTACGGAAAAAATGGCGAGGGCGCGACGCTTGGCGCCATCGCTTAGCTGCGAGCCGTTGATGATGGCGGTGACGTCCGCCAAAGAACGGTGGTGATGGTGGTGGGTGTGATGGTGACCCTCGTGGCCATGACCGTGGGCCTCATGGTCATGATCGTGGCAGTGCTCGTGTTCGTGCTCATCATGGTCATGATGGTGGTGCTCATGCTCGTGCGTGTGCTCGGCAGCTGCTTCGTTGCCGTAGAGCCAGGCCATATCGTGATCGTGGTTCTCGAGCTCCTCTGCAAGCTGGACGTCGAAATCGCAGGCGTCGATGCCATGCTTGTTTACGCGCGTCACGGCGATCGAAAAGCCGTCGACCGGCAGCGTGGCGAGTTGTTCGCGCAGATGTTCCTCGCTGGCGCCCAGGTCGAGCAGGGCCGCGACGGTCATATCGCCGCTGATGCCCGAGGTGCCGTCGATGATAAGCGTATGCTGATGGTTGGACATGGAATGCTCCTTAACGGGCGCGGGGTGTGCCGGCGCTCAGATGGTTGATAAGACTTGCCTGGTAGGCGGCACCAAAGCCGTTGTCGATATTGACGACCGAAACGCCGCTGGCGCAGGAGTTGAGCATGGCGAGTAGCGCGGCTACGCCACCAAAACTCGCGCCGTAACCCACGCTGGTGGGAACGGCGATGACCGGACAGCTCACCAGGCCGCCGACAACGCTCGCCAGTGCGCCCTCCATGCCGGCAATGGCGATGACCACCTGTGCCTGGGCAAGCTCCTCGGCATGCGCGAGCAGACGGTGCAGGCCGGCGACACCCACGTCGTAGAGGCGGTCGACCTCGTTGCCATAGAACTCGGCCGTCAATGCGGCTTCCTCAGCGACGGGCAGGTCGCTCGTGCCGGCGCAGGCGACGACGATGCGTCCGTTGCCGGTAGGGGAGGGCTTGTCTCCCACGAGGGCGAGCTGTGCGTCCGGGACATATCCCAGGTCGATGCCGTTGCCGAGAAGCTCAGCGGTGCGCGCGGCTTTTTCGGCATCCAGGCGCGTGACCAGGATGCGCTCCTGGCCGGCATCGCGCAGCGCTTTGATAATGGCGGCAATCTGCTCGGCGGTTTTACCGGCGCCGTAGACAACCTCGCCGGCTCCCTGGCGCACCCCGCGCGAAAGATCGAGCTGCGCAAAACCCAGATCGGCGGTTGGCGCCGTCTGGATGCGCGTGAGGGCGACTGCCGGGGCGACTGCTCCGCCGGCAACATCGCTCAGCAACTGCTCAAGATCTCGCTTATCCATATATGTTCCCTTCGACGGCGCAAAGTCTAGCACTCAAAGGGTATGTTTCCGAACACTAAGACAAAATTGTTCGGAAACTATAGGACAGACTGATTCAATTGTTAGACGGATCGGCTAGTCGCGCAGGATGATGTCCATGGCGAGCATCAGGTTGCGCTCGTCGATGGCAAACGGGGCGGCTTCGCGCGTCTTGGGCTTGGCGCAAAACGCGATGCCCGTGCCCGCGGCCTGAATCATGGGGATGTCGTTGGCGCCGTCGCCGATTGCCACGGTGTGTGCCATGTCGACACCGCACTCAACTGCCCAATCCAACAGCTGGATGAGCTTGGATTCCTTGGTCACAATGTTTGCCGCCAGCTTGCCGGTGAGCCTGCCGTCCACGACCTCCAGGCGGTTAGCGAGGCAAAAGTCGATGCCCGCGGCGGCCACGATCTTGTCGGCGACCTCGTGGAAGCCACCGCTTACCACGCCGACCTTCCAGCCCTTGCAGTGCGCCGATCGCACAAGCTCCAACGCGCCGGGGGTAAACGTCACGCGCGCAAAGGTGCGTTCGAACACGCTCTCATCCAGGCCGGCAAGCAGCCCCACGCGCTCCTCGAGCGCCTGCTTAAAGTCAAGCTCGCCGCGCATGGCGCGTTCGGTGATCTGTGCAACTTGCTCGCCCACGCCGGCCTCCTCGCCCAACAGGTCGATGACTTCTTGGTTGATGAGCGTGGAGTCGATATCCATAACGATGAGGCGTGCGGTCATGACGGGCCTTTCCGAGTGCAGTTGTATTGGGGCACATTGTCGCACGCGGCGCGCCTTGGCGACGGCCGGGCCGCGTCAATTGTTTCGTCTCCGTCAAGTCTTTGGGCAAGAGCTACTTTTTCGCGGCACATCGACGCGGGTGCGATAAGATAGAACGCCATGTCTGGCTGCGCGGTTTACGCAGGCTGGGCAAATCTGTACGACGCCGCCCGGAACGACACGGGGCGGCACAGATCCATAAAGGAGGATCACTGGTATGAGCCAGACCCGTCCCATCGATGAGCATTCCATGCACACCCGTACCTGCGGCGAGCTTCGCTTCGAGAACGTGGGCGAAGAGGTCACCCTCACCGGTTGGGTGAGCCGTCGCCGCGACCACGGCGGCCTTATCTTCTGCGACCTTCGCGACCGCGAGGGCATCACGCAGCTCACCTTCGACCCCGAGCACTCCGACGGCGATGCCTTTAAGATCGCCGAGACTATGCGTCCCGAGTGGCCCATCAAGATTCACGGCGTCGTGCGCGCCCGTGGCGAGGAGACCACCAATACCAAGCTCGCGACCGGCGAGATCGAGGTCCTGACCGACCACGCGGAGGTGCTCAACACGTCCGTCACTCCGCCGTTCCAGATCGAGGACGGCATCGAGACGAGCGAGGACACCCGTCTGCGCTATCGCTATCTGGACCTCCGTCGTCCCGAGATGATGGCCAACCTCAAGCTGCGCTCCGACTTCACCTTTGCCATTCGCGAGGCGCTGCACAACCGTGAGTTCATGGAGGTCGAGACGCCCTCCCTGTTCAAGTCCACGCCCGAGGGCGCCCGCGACTTCATCGTTCCCAGCCGTATTCAGCCGGGTAACTTCTACGCCCTGCCGCAGTCCCCGCAGCTCCTGAAGCAGCTGCTCATGGTCGGTGGCGTCGAGCGCTACTACCAGGTTGCCAAGTGCTTCCGCGACGAGGACCTGCGTGCCGACCGTCAGCCCGAGTTCACCCAGGTCGATATCGAGATGTCCTTCGTGGACCAGAACGATGTCATGAGCGCGCTTGAGGAGGTCCTGGCCGATGCCTTCGGCCGCATGGGCGTCGAGATGCCCACGCCGCTGCGTCGCATGAACTACTGGGATGCCATGGACACCTATGGCTCCGACAAGCCCGATACCCGCTATGGCATGCACCTGGTCGACCTGACCGACATCTTTGCCAACTCCAGGTTCAAGGTCTTTGCGACTGCTGCAAACGAGGAGGGCTCTGTCGTCAAGGCCATCAACGCCAAGGGCGCCGGTGCCTGGGCGCGTGCCAAGATCGATAAGCTTGCCGGCGTGGCCTCCACGTTTGGCGCCAAGGGTCTGGCCTGGATCGCCTTCCGCGAGGACGGCTCCATCAACAGCCCCATCGTCAAGTTCTTCTCGGACGAGGAGATGGCGGCTCTGCGCGAGCGCATGGACGTCGAGCCCGGCGATCTCGTGATGTTCGCCGCCGGTCCGCGCCTGCTCTCTGACGAGATCCTGGGCGGCATGCGCTCCCACATGGCCAACGCGCTCGAGATCAAGCGCGAGGGTCACGACTTCCTGTGGGTCGTCAACTTCCCGCTGTTCCACTGGGATGAGGACCGCAAGGCCTACGCTGCCGAGCATCAGCCCTTCACGCTGCCGACCGAGACCGACATCGCCAAGATCGAGGCCGACCCGCTGGCGGCCGGTTCCTGCACCTACGACTTTGTCATGGACGGCTTTGAGGCCGGCGGCGGCGGTATGCGTATCCACAACGCCGAGATGCAGATGTCCATGCTCAAGCTCCTGGGCTTTACCGAGGAGCGCGCCGAGTCGCAGTTCGGCTTCCTCATGGAGGCGCTCAAGTTTGGTGCGCCCCCGATGGGCGGTTTTGCTCTGGGCCTGGACCGCGTGTGCATGCTGCTCACCGGCTCTGACTCCATCCGCGACGTCATGGCGTTCCCCAAGACGGCCAGCGGCTCCGACCTTATGTCGGGTGCTCCGAGTGCCGTTTCCGGCGCCCAGCTCAAGGACGTCAGCCTGCGCCTGATGTAGGGAAGCGGCTACCTATTGCCAGCAACGAGGGAAGGACGCGTGCCTTCCCTCGTTTTTTGTGAGACGGGGCCGCGCCGGTAACGTACAATAACTACCACGTGGCTGGGTTTTGCCGGCCGAATGTGCGATGTCGTGGGAGGGGACATGGTCGAGTTTACGAAGACGATTAAAGATCCGTTGGGACTGCATGCCCGCCCGGTTGCGCTGCTCTATGACATCATTGCCAAGCATCGTAGCGACGTGTCGGTCAGTATCGGCGATCGCCACACGGATGGCCGCGATGTCATGGGGCTCATGGCCCTCTACGGCGAGTGTGGCGAGAACATCATCTTCCGCGTTTCGGGTGTGGATGAGGCCTCCTGCGTCACGTCGATCAGAAACCTCTCGCTCTAACCTCAACAATGTGACAAGGGGACAGTCCCCTTTGTTGCATAAATTGGTATGACAAGGCACCGCAAAGAGACGGTCTTTGCGGTGCCTCTTTTGTTTCATATAGGAAACTTTTTCGAAATCTGAATAGGGACCCTTTCCAAAAAGTTAACCACGTGCTAGTTTACTAAAGCGAACATAGACGTGGTTAACTTTTATCGCGTCGATGTTGAGGACGAACTGACGTTAGGAGCCACTCATGTCTTGCGGACCGCAGATGCCGGCCATGCCGCTTTCGATGGTAAAAGCGGGCGAAACCGTGCGCGTGTCTCGTGTAAAGGGCAATGAGGACATGAAGCACCACCTCAAGGACCTCGGCTTTGTCGAGGGCAACGAAATCCACGTGGTGAGCTCGAGTGGCGCCAATATCATCGTCACGGTGCTGGGCGCACGCTTTGGCATCGATTCCAAAGTTGCCATGCACATCATGACCGTCGGTTAGTCGACGGAATTTCTGTACGCACTGAAAGGGGGACAAGTAAATGAAGACGTTGGGTGACGTTAAGGTGGGCGAGAGCTCTACCATCGTCAAGCTTCACGGTGAGGGTGCGCTTCGCCGCCACCTTATGGACCTGGGGCTCATCAAGGGCACTTCGTTCAAGGTCGTGAAGGTCGCACCGCTCGGTGATCCGGTCGAGATCAACGTGCGCGGCTACGAGCTTTCCATCCGCAAGGAGGAGGCCGCCGTCGTCGAGGTCCAGTAAGGACTCGCGGCGCATATTTCTGCAGATAAAGTTAGGTTTTTCTAACTTAATGCAGCAACTTTAAAGCACATTATCCAGCCCGTGCGGAGAAAGCAGCGCGGGCACACAAGGAAGAAGGATTGAATGGCGGATTCTCAGATCCATGTCGCACTGGCGGGTAACCCCAACTGCGGCAAGACCACGCTTTTCAACCTGATCACCGGCGCCAACGGCTACGTTGGCAACTGGCCCGGCGTCACGGTTGAGAAAAAGGAGGCCAAGCTCCTAAGCGACAAGAACGTTACCATCACGGACCTCCCTGGCATCTACTCGCTTTCCCCCTACAGCCCCGAGGAGCAGTGCTCGCGCGATTACCTCATGAGCGGCGAGCCCGATGTGGTCGTCCAGGTTGTCGATGCCACCAACCTCGAGCGCAACCTGTACCTGGCGCTTCAGGTTATCGAGACCGGCCTGCCCGTAGTCGTCGCCCTCAACATGGCCGACTTGGTCGAGAAGAACGGCGATAAGATCGACACGGACAAGCTCTCCAAGAAGCTCGGCTGCCCGGTCATGATGATCTCGGCCCTTAAGAACAAGGGTATCAAGGAGCTCTTCGAGCAGGTCAAGAAGTCCGCTGCTTCCAAGGGCCAGGTGCCGGAGCACAAGTTCGATTCCTCCATCGAGGACGTTCTGGGCCACATCGAAAACAACCTGCCGGCGAGCGTTCCCGCCAACAAGCGCCGCTACTACGCTGTCAAGCTGTTTGAGCGCGACGCGGACGCCTGCAAGCTCATCAACCTCACCAAGGAGAAGGCCGCTCGCGTGGAGGAGCTGGTCGCCCGGTGCGAGCAGGACTGCGACGACGATGCCGAGTCCATCATCACCGGTGAGCGCTATGGCGTCATTGCCCACATCATCGACGAGTGTCTCACCAAGGCTCCTGCCAAGATGAGCACTTCCGAGAAGATCGACCGCGTGGTTACCAACCGTATCCTGGGCCTGCCGATCTTTGTGGTCATCATGTTCTGCGTGTACTACATCGCCGTTTCCACCCTGGGCGGCACGGTGACCGACTTCACCAACGACCAGCTCTTCGGCACCGACGGTTGGTATGTGCTCGGTCAGGGCCGCGACGCCTACGATGCAGCCGTCGAGGCTGCGGGCGATGCTGCCGATTCGGTTGACCCGGCGGAGTATGGCCCGTAGGTTCCGGGTATTACCACCATGGTCCACGACGCCCTTGTGGCGGGTGGCACCGAGGACGGTGGCCTGGTCGATTCGCTGGTCTGCGACGGTATCGTTGGCGGTTTGGGTGCCATCTTTGGCTTTGTGCCGCAGATGTTCCTGCTGTTCGTGATGCTGTCTTTCTTGGAGGACTGCGGCTATATGGCCCGCGTCGCCTTTATCATGGACCGCGTGTTCCGCCGCTTTGGCCTGTCCGGTAAGTCCTTTATCCCCATGCTCGTGTCCTCGGGCTGCGGCGTCCCCGGCGTCATGGCCACCAAGACCATCGAGAACGAGAAGGACCGCCGCATGACGGTCATGACCACCACGTTCATTCCCTGTGGCGCTAAGCTGCCGATCATTGCCCTGCTCATGGGTTCCATCATCGGCGATTCTTCCACCACCGCCGCGTGGATCAGCCCGCTCTTCTACTTCCTGGGCGTCTTTGCCGTCATCGCCTCGGGCCTCATGCTCAAGAAGACCAGGCTCTTCGCCGGTCGCCCGACGCCGTTTGTTATGGAGCTTCCTGCCTACCACTTCCCGGCGATTCGCTCTTGGGCGCTGCACGTGTGGGAGCGCTGCTGGGCCTTTATCAAGAAGGCCGGCACGGTCATCTTCGCGTCCACCGTCGTCGTTTGGTTCCTCTCCAACTTTGGTAGCTACAACGGTTCCTTTGGCTTCCTGCCTGCGATGGACGGCATCCCCGAGGAGTTCATGGACTACTCCGTGCTTGCCATGCTCGGCAACCTGATCGCCTGGATCTTCGCCCCGCTCGGCTTTAGCACCTGGCAGGCAACAGCACTGTCCGTCTCGGGTCTTGTCGCCAAGGAGAACGTCGTCGCCACCGCCGGCTCGCTGCTGTCCGTTGCCGATGCCGCCGAGACCGATCCGAGCCTGTGGACCGCGTTCGCCGGCATGTTCCCGACCATGGGCGCTTGCGTTGCCTTTGGCGCTTTCAACCTGCTGTGCGCTCCGTGCTTTGCCGCTATGGGTACCATCCGCAACCAGATGGACTCCGGCAAGTGGACCGCGATTGCCCTCGGCTACGAGTGCGCCTTTGCTTGGGTGATCGGCCTGTTCATCAACCAGTTCTACAACCTGCTTGTTCTTGGACAGTTTGGTATCTGGACGGTGGTGGCCATCGTGCTGCTGGTTGCGATGCTCTTCCAGATCTTCCGTCCCATGCCAAAGCATGCATGGACCGACGAGGACGAGACCAACGCTGCTTCCGCTGCAGTTTCCGCTTAAGTCCGAATAAGGATTAACCCCTTTCCACGAGCCCGGGTGTCCCAGCGACACTCGGGCTTTTTGGTGGGGGAGATGTGGCGTTTCCGCAGATAAAACCGACCAAAAATAACCTGTCCCCTTTTGATAGGTGGAGAATGGGGTAAAGTAAGTGGTGGTTAACTAGAGGAGGCTTGCTATGGCACCTATCGATATTGTTGTACTGGCCGTTATCGGTATTGCGTTTGTCGCCGTGTGCGTGCGCATCTACCGCAAGGGCACCTGCGCCGACTGCGCTCAGGGTGGCGTTTGCACGGGGCATTGCTCCAACAAAAAGACCTGTGCCGCGCTTAAGGGCGTGGACAAAATCGCCGAAGACTTGGGCCGCGGTATTCATTAGTCGACCGGCGTTTGGGTATGTTTGGCTGCGGATG
This sequence comes from uncultured Collinsella sp., assembly GCA_900547125.1. Classification (GTDB taxonomy): domain Bacteria; phylum Actinomycetota; class Coriobacteriia; order Coriobacteriales; family Coriobacteriaceae; genus Collinsella. The sequence goes on along the minus strand of URFU01000004.1, from coordinate 21,887 downwards.
CGGCAGTTGCTGATACGATAGGTACGTTAGCAACTGCCGCCGAGCGGCTCAAACGAAAGGAACCCTGTATGGAGTCCTCTGCCTATCCGATGCTCTTTAGCCCGATCAAGGTCGGTACGACCGAGGTCAAGAACCGCGTCTTTATGCCGCCGGTATCTACCAACCTGGCCGATCATGGCTATGTGACCGATGACTTGGTCGATCATTACCGCGCCCGTGCCAAGGGCGGCGTTGGCCTGATCATCACCGAGGTCGTGACGGTCGAGCCTACCTATACCTATCTGCCGGGTGACATGTGCTGCTACGACGACACGTTTATCCCCGGCTGGGAAAAGCTCGCCGCGGCCGTCCACGAGTATGGCTGTAAGATCATGCCGCAGCTCTTCCACCCCGCCTACATGGCCTTTAACATTCCGGGCACGCCGCGCCTGATCGCTCCGTCCTTTGTGGGGCCGTCCTATGCCCGCGAGGCACCGCGTCCTATCACGGTCGACGAGATCCACGAGCTCACGCATCAGTTTGGCGACGCTGCCGTGCGTATGCAGAAGGCCGGCGTCGATGGCGTCGAGGTCCATGCGGCACACGCCCACGGTATGCTCGGCGGCTTTTTGACTCCGCTCTACAACAAGCGTACCGACGAGTACGGCGGCTCGCTCGACGCTCGCATGCGCTTCTTGCTCGAGGTCATCGCCGAGATTCGCGAGCGCTGTGGTAAGGACTTTATCATCGATGTCCGCATCTCGGGCGATGAGTACACCGATGGCGGTCTGACCCTCAACGACATGATCTACGTCTCGCGTCGCCTGGAGAAGGCCGGCGTCGACATGATTCACGTGTCGGGCGGCACCACCATCAAGCGCGGCTCCGCGATTCCCGCCGCCGGTACGCAGCAGGCCTCGCACGCCGCTTGCTCGCGTGAGATTAAGAAGCACGTGAACATTCCCGTTGCCACCGTCGGCCGCATTAACGAGGCCTGGATCGCCGAGGAGCTGATCGAGGACGGCGCTGCCGACATTTGCATGATGGGCCGCGCCAATCTGTGCGATGCCGAGTTCTGCAACAAGGCCGCTGCCGGCAACGCCGACGACATCCGCCCCTGCATCGGCTGCCTGCGCTGCCTGAACGGCATTATGTTCGGCAAGCGCATCTCCTGCACCGTCAACCCGGACGTGGAGCGCGACGAGGCTGGCTACGAGCCTGCCGCCGAGGCCAAGAACGTGCTCGTTGTGGGCGCTGGTCCTGCGGGCATGGAGGCTGCCTACATTGCTGCCAAGCGCGGCCACAACGTGGTGCTCGTGGATAGGCAGGACGAACCGGGCGGCGAGATGCGCATCGCGGCCGTTCCGCCGGCAAAGCAGGAGCTCACCCGCGTGATCAAGTATCAGTACCGTCGCCTGGCCGAGGCCGGCGTGAAGTGCGTATTTGGCACCGAGCTTTCGGCCGAGGACATTCAGCGCGACTACGCAGGTTACGAGGTTGTCCTGGCTTATGGCGCCGAGCCCATCGCTCCGGCCTTCATGCAGGGCTTTAAGCAGGTTATGACGGCTGACGACCTGCTGGGCGGCAAGGCTTTCCCGGGCAAGAAGATCGTCATCGTGGGCGGCGGCACCGTTGGCTGCGAGACGGCCGATTACCTGGCCCCGTTGGTCAACGACCTGTCGCCGGCCAATCGCGATGTCACTGTTATCGAGATGACCAAGACGCTCGCCGCCAACGAGGGCGGCGCCGGTCGCGCGGTGCTCATCACGCGCATGCTCTCCAAGGGCGTCCATGTGCTGACCGAGGCCAAGGTGACCGAGATTACCGAGGACACTATCAGCTACGAAAAGGACGGCGAGGTCCACACCATCACCGGTGCCGATACGCTGGTGCTTGCCATGGGCTACCGTCCCAACACCAAGCTGGCCGACGACCTGGCTGCAGCCGGCGTTACCACCCACGTGCTGGGCGATGCCAACAAGTGCGGCAACATCCGCGACGCCATCGGCGATGGCTACAAGGTTGCCTGCGAGCTCTAGTCAACCCTTTGTGCGTGGGGGACAGGTTGCTTTGTACCAACTTGGTGCATGTAAACCTGGCCCCATTGCACCATTTGATAAAGCGCAAGCGGCCGCCGCTTTTGCGTTTTATCAAAGAAAGATCATGGTCGAGCCTTAAAGGCCTTTTGTCTGTGCGTCTTCCGCAATCATGTTGCGGTTGTAGACCAGGTGCAGATACATCGCGTCGTGCGCTGCGGTGGGGTTGCGCGCCTCGATGGCGTCGGCCACACCGTGGTGCGTGCGGATGGTCTCCTCGACGAGCTTATTTGCCCGTTACGTCGATAAAGAGGGGAACGGATGCCTTGAGCACACCCATCGGACAGGTAACGACGAGGTTGCCGCCATCCCAGGGTGGCTTCATGGAATAGCGCCCGTACGCATCGAATTTCTCCTTTCATAGATGTGCGGCACAAAGAGCCCCGAGTTCATACGAGCTCGGGGCTCTTTTCGTTTGGATTGCAGACGTATTGACAGACGAAAACAGTCTGTGTCCGGTATTGAGCCATACGAAAGCGAAATTATGCGTCTTAATTCCGTACGCAAATAAAGACGAAAACCATTTGCGTCTTGGATAAATCAGTACGCAAACAGTTTTCGTCTTATAATACGGTTATGAATGGTACGAAACGAGGGGGTTGTTCATATGGTTGTTAGAGAAAGCCCTACAGTCGAATACAAGGAAAGCGTTACGCCGACGTTTCTTAAAACGGTGAGCGCCTATGCAAATTACGGGACGGGCAAGATTGAGTTTGGCGTTGATGACGAGGGCGTGGCTGTCGGCCTTGCAGATCCGGTCGCAGAGTGTCTCCGCATTGAGAACATGATTAATGACAGCTTGGACCCCGCTCCCCGTTACACGCTCGAGCCCGATGAGAAACACGGGACCGTAATCCTTACGGTTTATGAGGGCCAGGACAAACCCTATCGAAGCAAGGGAAAGGCCTACAGGCGAAACGATTCGGCAACGGTGGAGGTCGACCGGTTTGAGTATGGCAGGCTGACGCTCGAAGGCAGCAACGTAACGTTCGACGCGCTCACATCGGCTCGCCAGGACTTGAGTTTTCACACGCTCGAGCATAAGTGTGTTGAACATCTCGGCATTTCCGAGCTAACGCCGGATATTATGCGCACACTTCGCTTGCTCGGCAAAGATGGCTATACCAACGCTGCGGCGATTTTGGCGGATAGGAATGATTTTCCGGGCATCGACTGCGTCCGTTTTGGCGATACCGAGGATGTGATCTTGGACCGTGAGACGGCGACAAATGTATCCGCAATTGAGCAGGTGGACAGGGCGGTGGCTATGTTTGCACGCTACTACCGTTTTGAGCGTATCGAAGGGATGGAGCGCGTCCAAACCGATCGAATTCCTCTCGAGGCGTTTCGCGAGGCTGTCGCAAACGCTTTGGTGCATCGGACGTGGGACGTTCGAGCGAATGTTCAAATTGCCCTGTACGACGATCGCGTCGTTGTGACTTCGCCCGGATCGCTGCCTGCCGGTTTGACGACGGAACAATATCTGTATGGGCAGATATCCGTGCTCAGAAACCCCATCATTGCAGAGGCCTTCTTAAAGCTGGATTACATCGAGAAATTTGGTACGGGAATTGCGCGCATTAGACGTGCCTATCGCGATTCGATCAATCAACCAATTTTTGATGTTCGCGGCGGCATGGTGGCCGTCACATTGCCCGTTACCGATGCCTTTGAAGGGTCCGAGGAAGAGGTCCAGGTTCTCAAGGCCTTGTCGGGTGGGCGAATTATGTCGCGAAGCGAGATTGAAAAACAGACGGGGCTGAGCCGCATGCGGACGTTGGCGGCACTCGAATCTCTGCTTGAACGGAATATAATCGTAAGGCAGGGAACCGGGCGGGCCACGAAATACGAGCGCTCATAGTCCAAAAGAGCCATGGTACAAGACGGGCCCCAAGTCAGCGTTGGCTTGGGGCCCGTTATATCCCGGATGGTAACGGGCCGATTATTGTCAAGTTATAGCAAAGTATAGCGACGTACAGCAAAGTATAGTGAGATATAGCAAGCCGTATAGCGCGCCTTGATTATCAACCCTTGATTATCAACCGTCCGTATTTCACAGCAACTTATAACAGGCTCGGGGTGCCAATTTGGGGTGCAGTAGTGCTGCGCCACGAAAAAGGCCTATCTACTACGTTTAAGCCGCAGGGGTCAACCATAGTCGGCTTTTTCGAAAATCGACAAGCTGTCTACCTGCGGTTTTGTTTTCACGGTTTTCGGTATGGCCGAGGCTATCCGTGTTAACGTAGTAGATGGGCCACTTTTGTGGCAAGGGGGCCGATTTGCGGGCCAGGGTAGCTAAAAGAGCCCCGTCCCAAAAAGACTGATTGGGAGCTGGGGCGTGTCGATGCGATAGTATTACGTGGTGAAATTCGACAAACCGTGGGCTTCATCCGAGGGCTTTATGGAACAACACCAGCATTATCAGAGCTTGCAAGATCAGGCATACAACGCACTGCGCTCCAAGATTATCTATGCCGAGCTCAAGCCCGGTACGCGCCTTTCAGCGATTGGTCTGGAAAAGGAGACGGGAATCGGGCGCACGCCCATTCGCGAGTCCTTTGTGCGCCTGCGTGAGCAGGAGCTGGTGGAAACGCGTCCAAAAAGCGGCACCTACGTCTCTAAGATCAGCATGGAGCGCGCCGAGAACGCCTGTTTCTTGCGCGAGAAACTCGAAAGAAGCGTGCTTATTAAATGCTGTTCGGCCGTCACGCCCGAGCAAAAACATCGGCTCGAGCAGATTCTTGCCGAGTCCGAGTCGCTCGACCATAGCGAGACGCGTCGCTTTTTTGATCTGGACAACCTGTTCCATGAGACGTGTTTTGAGATTGCCGGCCGCCACATGCTGTGGGGGTGGATGAAGAGCGTCAACACGCATTTTGAGCGATATAACTGGTTGCGTATGGTGTCGCAGGACCTAGATTGGGAGCCGATTCGTCGACAACATCGTCGGATTCTCGAGGCCATTAAGAGGGGCGATACCGATGCGGCGAGCTATCTGGCCGAGACGCACTTGCACCTGATGCCCGAGGAGCAGGGCCCGGTTATCGCATTGCATCCCGACTATTTTGAGCTGTCCAAAGACTCGTCTATCTAGCCCATCACTGCATCTGCTCGAGACGCAAAAACGATGCCGCTCACCTACGGCGTTTTGCAACCGAGAATTTTAAAAAATGCCTAAAATGGCTCAGACTGCCGACAAATGGGAAACGGGGTGCGCTATGGCGCAGATGAGAATCAAGGACATTGCCGCCGAGGCGGGCGTGAGCCCGGCCACGGTCTCGCGCTATCTCAACAACCGCCCCGGGCAAATGACCGAGGAAACCCGTGCTCGCATCGCGGCGGTTATCGAGCGCACCGGCTATCGCCCGCGTGCCGCTGCGCGCAATCTGCGCAGCTCGCGCACCAACCTCATCGGCGTGATCCTGGCCGACATCGCCAACCCGTTCTCGAGCGCCATGCTCGAAGGGCTTTCCGCCAGCGCCGCCGCGCGCGGCTGCTCGCTCATGACGGCCATTAGTGGCAACGACCCCGCCAAGGAAGCGGAGTCGCTCACCAGACTTATCGATGCCGGCGTGGACGGCCTGGTCGTCAACACCTGCGGAGGTAATGACGAGGCGATCGCCGCGGCAGCGGGACGTCTGCCCGTTGTGCTGCTCGACCGCGATGTTGCCGACGGCGGTGTCGATCTGGTGACATCTAACAACCGTGAGCTGGTCGCCGGGTTGGTGGACGCCTTGGCCGCTGCGGGCAGCGAGCGCCTGTGCCTGCTCACCGAGGCAAGCGACGATAGCCCCGTGCGTCGCGAGCGCGCCGAGGCCTTTACCGACGAGCTGTCGCGACGCGGCCTTGCCGGCGAGGTTGTCACCTTGGCCGATGGCGGTGCCACGGGCGTTGGTCGCTTGGACGAGACCATGCGTGACTATGCCGGCAAAAAGCTCGGCCTCATTGCCGTCAACGGTCTGGTCTTCCTGCGTCTGACCGAGGCGCTGGCGCAGCTTGGTCCCTCGCTGCCGGCGGGGCTCAAGATCGCGACGTTTGACGACTACCCTTGGAACCATGTGCTCTTTGGCGGCGTCACCACGGCCGCGCAGGATACCCTCACCATTGCCGAGCGCGTGGTCGAGCGCCTGTCCGAGCGCATCGACGTCGTTACCACCACCGTGGGCGAGGCCGCAAAGCTCGCCCCCAAACGCATCGAGATCCCCGGTCACATCGAACACCGCGCCTCGACCTCGCGCTAGCTACTCGTTTGCAACTGCCTGTTCGCGCACGTTTTTTGAGCGCTTGATACGCTTTAACCCTGCGGAAACATTTTTCTGCGATAGTATCTGCGATATAGACCAGTCGAAACCCGCCCGAAAGAAAGGGGAGCGACATGAACCAGCAGAACATCGATTACGTACTCCGCTCCGTAGAGCAGCGTGACATCCGCTTTGTGCGTCTGTGGTTTGTCGACATTCTCGGCCGCCTCAAAAACTTTGCCATTAGCCCCGAGGACCTCGAGGTCGCTTTTGAGGAGGGTATTGGCTTTGACGGCTCCGCCATCGAGGGCTTTGCCACGCCCGAGGAAGCTGACATGCTGGCGTTTCCCGATGCTTCGACCTTCCAGATTTTGCCGTGGCGCCCGAGCCATAACGGCGTCGCCCGCGTGTTCTGCGACGTGTGCACTCCCGATCGCAAGCCGTTTGCCGGCGACCCGCGCGACGCCCTGCGCCGCATGTTCTATAAGGCCGAGAAGGCCGGTTATCTGCTCAACGTGGGTGCCGAGCTGGAGTATTACTACTTCCCCGACGAGCACACCCCCGAGCCGCTCGACAACGTGGGCTACTTCGATCTTTCGGTGAGCGATGCCGCTCGCGACCTGCGTCGCAACACGGTCCTCACGCTCGAGAAGATGTCCGTGCCCGTGGAGTACACCTTCCACGCCACCGGCCGCTCGCAGCACGGCATGAGCCTGCGCCATGCCGAGGCCCTGAGCATGTCCGACGCCATCACCACGGCCAAGCTCATCATTAAGCAGCAGGCCTACGAGAGCGGTTGCCACGCCTCCTTTATGCCCAAGCCGTTGGCGGGCGAGGACGGCAGCGCCATGTTTTTGCATCAGTCGCTGTTTGACCACGACGGCAACAACGTCTTTTGGGGCGAGGATGACGAGAAGTACCATCTCTCTGATACCGCCAAGCACTATATGGCCGGCATCTTGGCGCACGCGCGCGAGATCAGCGCCATCACCAACCCCACGGTCAACTCGTACAAGCGCATCACCACGGGTGGCGACTCCGTGCCGCAGTACGCCACGTGGGGCCTGCGCAACCGCGCGAGCATGATCCGCATTCCGGTCTACAAGCCCGGCAAGCAGCTGTCCACACGCATTGAGCTTCGCAGCCCCGATCCCATGGCCAACCCGTACCTGGTCAACGCCGTCACGCTGGCGGCTGGTCTGGACGGCATCGAGCGCAAGCTGGAACTTCCGCCCGAGGCAACGGCCGAGACGCTCAAGCTTACCGACCGTCAGATGCTCGAGGCCGGCTACACGCCGCTGCCGCGCTCGCTCAAAGAGGCGCTCGACGTGTTTGAGGACTCGCAGTTTATGAAGGATGCCCTCGGCGAGCACATCCACGGCTTCTTCCTCAAAAAGAAGCGCGACGAGTGGCATAAGTTTGAGTCCACGATCACCGAGTGGGAGATCAAGCACTACCTGGCGAACTCCTAATCGCGCTGGCTTGTTCCAGTACGATTGAGCTCATTTCTTTGGAGGCCGATATGTCCGAAAAGAGTGCCCTGTTCATGGCGCGCACGACGCGCTTCCACGAGTTTGCCCGCAGCTTGACGACCACCCTGGGTGTCGAGGTGAGCCTGGCTACCCCCGATTCGCCGACTGCGGCGCACGACTTTGACCTGCTGATCCTCGATTCCGACGGCATCCGCAGCGACCGCATCGATCAGATTGCCAAGTGGCTTGACGATCGCGGCGGCGTCCCCATGTTGGTGATTGTCGACGACGAGGCACTCGGTACCTTGCGCCTGCCGAATCACGCGCATGCCGACTTTGTATGCCCCACGGCGACGCCCAACGAGCTCAAGGCTCGCGCACAGCGCCTGATGGGCGAGGAGGAGACCGTCGCCGGGGACGATGTGCTCAACATCGATAACCTCGAGATCAACCTGGCCACCTACCAGGTGACGCTCGATGATGAGCCTATCGACCTGACGCTGATGGAGTACTCGCTGTTGAGCTTTTTGGCGACGCATCCCAACCGTGCCTACAGCCGCGAGGTGCTGCTGCACCGCGTGTGGGGTTTTGAGTACTGCGGCGGCACCCGTACCGTCGACGTGCACATCCGACGCATCCGCTCCAAGGTGGGCCCGCAGATTGCGGCACACATCACCACCGTCCGCGGCGTGGGCTATCTGTTTAAGGACTAGCTTTTCACCACAAAGGGGACAGGCACCTTTGTGGTGGTTTTGCCGCATGCGTGGGTTCCTTTCGGGTCCGCAACAGAACTTAAGCCTTCCTAAAAGATTGCGTTCTCATACACGTGCACCCGCATATTGGGGTACAACTCAACGTGAACAATGATGGCCCGCCACGTGTTTGGCGGGCCTTTGGTTATTTGACGAAAGGATCGCAGCTATGAGCGAGAACGATTCTCAGCGTCCCCAGGACGCGGGCAACGCCGGCGAGACCCAGCAGCAGCCGCGCGTGCAGGTGGAGTCGACGCCTGCCGACAGCAACATTCCCTACGTGCAGGCCTACGACACACAGACCGGCAAGCCGCTGGGCAGTCAGCAGGTTGTAAACAAGCACACAGTGGTCAAGACTAAGACCAAAAAGCTGCCGATCTTTATTACGGCACTCGCCGGCTGTGCCTGCGGCGCCCTGTTGGTCATCGCACTCATTATGAGTGGCACGCTCGATATCGGCGGCGGCAGGAACGCCGTGACGGCGGGTGCTTCGGGTTCATCGACGCAAAAGATCACCATCGACTCCGAGGACACCACGCTGGCCGAGGCCGTCTCTGCCAAGGCCCTGCCCTCCGTTGTTTCCATCACCGCTACTTCGAGCGGTAGCCAGAATGGCTCGCTTTCGCAGTCTGCCGACGAGTCGGATGGTTCGGGCAGCGTCGGTTCGGGCGTTGTGCTCGATACCGAGGGCCACATCCTCACCAACAACCACGTGGTTGATGGCTATGATCAGTACGTGGTGACCATGGATGACGGCACCACCTACGAGGCCGAGTTCGTGGGCAACGATGCCTCGAGCGACCTGGCCGTCATCAAGCTCAAGGATGCAGAGGCCTCCAAGCTTACGCCGATCGAGATCGGCGATTCCTCCAAGCTCAACGTGGGCGAGTGGGTTATGGCCATCGGTTCGCCGTTCGGCAACGAGCAGTCTGTCTCCACGGGCATTGTGTCGGCGCTGTATCGCTCCACGGCCATGAGTTCTACCAGCGGTAACACCATCTATGCCAACATGATCCAGACCGATGCCGCCATCAACCCGGGCAACTCCGGTGGCGCGCTCGTCAACGACAACGGCGAGCTCGTGGGTATCAATTCGCTCATCGAGAGCTACTCGGGCTCCAGCTCGGGCGTGGGCTTTGCCATTCCGGTCAACTATGCCAAGAACATCGCTGACCAGATTATCGGCGGTAAGACGCCGGTGCACCCGTACCTGGGCGCCACGCTTTCGAGCGTCAATGCGCTCAATGCCCGTACCAACAAGCTGAGCACCGACAGCGGCGCGTATGTGGCGAGCGTCGTTGAGGACGGTCCTGCCGCCAAGGCCGGCATTCAGGAGGGCGACGTCATCACCAAGCTGGGCGACGACGAGATCACGAGCGCCGATGGCCTGATCATCGCACTGCGCAGCCACGAGGTGGGCGAGAAGGTCGAGATCACGCTCATGCGCGGCAAGGAAGAGAAGAAGGTCACGGTTGAGCTGGGCTCCGACGAGGAGCTGCAGAACCAGCAGCAGGACGACAGCGCGACCGATACCGGTAACGGCGGCATTACCGACGAGCAGTTGCGCCAGTATCTGGAGGAGCTGTTGGGCCAGCAGGGCCAGGGTCAAGGTTACGGCCAGGGGTTCTAGCGAGCCGTTTCGCGCATATCGAGGCCAGAGGGGGGCTGTCCCATCAACGTGGGACAGCCCCCTTCTTTTCTTATTGATTCGTTGGGGACGGAGGAAAACGGATCATTTAGAAATGGCAAGGGCATAGTTTAATTGCGCGATCCACCCCGGTCCGTCGACTGCCGATTCGGTGCGGTTCGAAAGGGCTATTCGGCGCCATGGTGACCGGTGGTACTCTAGTATCCGTTTGAAATCGAGCGAAGGAGTGCCGCTATGGAGCAATCGAGCCTGTTTGGTGACGGCGTGGACATCGATACCGAAACGCCCGCGAGCACGGATACCGCTGCATCGGCCGATGCCCGTGCCCAGGCGGCAGCGCGTGCGGCCGAGCTGCGCCACGAGCTCGATTACCACGCCTATCGCTACTACATGCTCGATGCGCCCGAGATCACGGACGCCGCCTTTGACAAAATGCTCGTTGAGCTGCAGGAAATCGAGGCGACCTACCCCGACCTGGTGACGCCCGACAGCTACACCCAGCGCGTGGGCGGGTACGTGAGCGAGCAGTTTACGCCGGTCACGCATATGGCGCGCATGTATTCCATGGACGATGCCATGGATCTGGACGAACTCGACGCATGGCTCCAGCGCACCGAGGACGCGCTTGGTGCCGGCAGCGTCACCTATACCTGCGAGCTTAAGATCGACGGTCTGGGCGTGGCCCTTACCTACCAAAATGGCACCTTCGTACGCGCAGCCACACGCGGCGATGGCACCACGGGCGAGGATGTGTCGCTCAATGTCCGCACCATCAAGGATGTGCCCATGCACCTGTCCGAGCCGGCGCTCGCCCACATGGGTGCCGACCGCGAGCGTACCATCGAAGTACGCGGCGAGGTCTACATGCCTAAGGGCAGCTTTGTGCGCCTGAACGACGAGGCCGACGCCGAGGGCCGCGACCCCTTTGCCAACCCGCGCAACGCTGCCGCCGGCAGCCTACGTCAGAAGGATCCCAAGGTCACGGCGCGCCGCGACCTGGCCACCTTTATCTACGCCATCGCCGATACCGACCCGCTGCACGTCCACAGCCAGCGCGAGTTCCTCGATTGGCTGCGCAGCGCCGGCTTTAGCGTCAACCCCAACGTGGCACGCTGCGCCACGCCGGCCGAGGTTCACGAGTTCTGTGCCCAGGCGCTCGAGCACCGCGGCGACTTGGATTACGACATCGACGGCGTGGTCGTAAAGGTCGACAGCTTCCAGCAGCAGCTCGACCTGGGCTTTACCGCCCGCGCGCCGCGCTGGGCCATTGCCTTTAAGTTCCCGCCCGAGGAAAAGCAGACCGTCCTGCGCGAAATTCGCATCCAGGTGGGCCGCACCGGCGTGCTCACGCCAGTCGCCGAGTTCGACCCGGTGACGGTTGCCGGCTCCACCATCGCGCGCGCCACGCTGCACAACATCGACGAGATTCGCCGCAAAAACGTGCGCGAGGGCGACACCATCATCGTGCACAAGGCGGGTGACGTGATCCCCGAGGTCGTGGGCCCGGTGCTCGATAAGCGCCCGGCCGATTCGGTCGACTGGCACATGCCCGAGGTCTGCCCCGTGTGCGGCAGCCCCGTGGTCCACGAGGACGGCGAGGTCGCCTACCGCTGCGTCTCCATCGATTGTCCCGCACAGCTCAAGGAGCGCCTGCTCCACTGGGTGAGCCGCGGCTGCATGGACGTTGATGGCCTAGGCGACGAGATTGTCGACAAGATGATCGCCGCCGGCCTGATCCACGATGTCGCAGACTTCTACCAGCTCACAGTGGACGACATCGCCGGCTTGGACACGGGGCGCACCTACGCCAGCTCCAACAGCAAAAAGGGCGTCAAGAAGGGCGACCCCATTCCAGTGGGTCTCAAGACGGCCGAGAAAATTATCGCCGAGCTCAACAAGTCCAAGAGCCAGCCGCTCGGTCGCGTGCTGTTTGCCCTGGGCATCCGCCACGTGGGCAAGAGTGTGGGCGAGGTCATCGCCGAGCGATTCCTGTCGATTGACAAGCTTATCTTAGCGAGCGAAGAGGACATCGCCGAGTGTGAGGGCATCGGTCCCAAGATTGCGGCGAGCGTCAAGCAGTTCCTGGCCGTGCCCGAGAACCTTGCCGTGCTGGAACGTCTGCGCCAGGCGGGCCTGTCGCTCGAGGTCGACTTGGGCGCCGCGCACGCGCAAGCCGCAGCCGACGCTGGCGTGGCGGGCGAGCTCGCCGACGCACAGCCACTCGCGGGTCTGACCTTCGTGCTGACAGGCACGCTCGTCAACCGCACCCGCGACGAGGCGGGCGCGGCGCTCAAGGTGCTTGGTGCCAAGGTCTCGGGCAGTGTTTCAAAGAAGACGAGCTATCTGGTCGCCGGCCCCAAAGCGGGCTCCAAGCTCACCAAGGCCGAGCAGCTGGGCGTACCCGTGCTGGACGAGGACGCACTCGAGCAGATCTTGGCTACCGGTGAGGTGCCCCGGGCTTAGCGCATTGATAACCAAATTGAAGATCCGCCCGGAAAGCATGATGCCTTCCGGGCGGATCTTATTTGGACGGGGCAACCGGCACCGTGATCTGCGTCACGTAGGTCGCGGGGTCGTCGCTAATGATGTCGTCGACGAGGGCGATTTCGCGCGAAGGCCCGGCGGGCGCCAGGTTGTGCTCGCGCATATAGCTGAGCAGCTGCTCGTAGCGTGGGGCTGCTTGCCCATGCGTGCCGCGAAAGCTTATGGTCAGGCAGTACGCGGCGGGTCGCATCTCGACGTCGCCTACGTAATCATCGGTGTCATCGAGCAGCATAAAGACCTCGTCGTAGCCATCAAAGTCGCCGGCGGCGAGGCGCACGGCGCTAATCCCGACGCCTAAGTTGCCCAGAAAGACAAAGGTCTCGTGCTGGCCCTTCTGCAGCTGACGAATCTGCCACTCCAGCGCATAGGCGTCGGTAGGGTTGACGCGTTCACGCAGCACAGCGCAGCGAAGCTCGGGTGCATCGATTGTGCAAATGGTATCGAGCTCGGTGTTCAAGGCATTGTGCAGCAGAGCAAGCCGGTTATCGATTTTGCGCGACACACGCTCCAACTCGCGGCGCTTGCGCTCGATGAGCTCCTGCTGCTGAGCCAGCTGCCGCTGCATAAGGTCCACATCGCGCGTGGTCACAAAATCACGGATTTGCGCGAGTGACAAATCGAGAACGCGCAGGTGGCTGATGGTGTTGAGGGTGGAGAGCTGCCGCGATCCGTAGTAGCGGTACCCACTCGCCGGATCGATGTGCGCCGGGTCCAGCAAGCCCATCTGCTCGTAATGACGTAGCGTCCCCACGCTCAGGTTAAACAGGCGCGCCACCTCGCCAATTCGGAGCAGGCCCTCGGTATGTTCAGTTGGCGAGTCGGTCATGGGACCGCTCCTTTCAATAGGGTCGGGGAGGGGCGCCAGACTCGCGTCGCCCCGCTACGCTGCCAACTTGTCAAAAGCCCCGCGTCGGTTGAGCACGGTAAACGCGACAACACAGATGACCGCCGACAAAATCGATCCGCACGGCGAAGCGATGCCCATGGGAAACAGCGTGTCGGAATAGGCGTTTGACAGCAGCCACGCGCCCGGCACGCGAATGAGCGCCACGGCCAGCACGTTGTGCGCAAAGCCGATATAGCTCTTGCCGTATGCAGCGAAAAAGCCGCTAAAGCAAATGTGGATGCCGGCAAAGATCGCGTCGAAAATGTAGCTGCGCATATAGCCGGTGCCGGCGGCGACCACCGCGGCGTCCTTGGCAAAAAAGCCGATAAACGCCGGCGCCACCAGCCACATCAGCACCGTGATCAGGCAGCCGTACACTACCGAGATGGTCATGGCGTCTTTGAGCACCTCACGCGCGCGGTCGCCCTTGCCCGCGCCGGCATTTTGCGCCGTGAGCGCGCTGACGGTGGCGCCCATGGAACTCGGCACAATGAACAAGAAGCTGATCATCTTCTCGACCAGGCCCACGGCGGCGGCGTCGACGAGCCCTCGGTGGTTGGCGATGACGGTGATAAACATAAACGCCACCTGGATGCAGCCGTCCTGCACGGCCACAGGCACGCCGATCTTAAGAATGCTGCCGAGCACCTTGGGCTGCGGGCGCAGGTCGCTGCGCTTAACGTGGATGTTCGTGCGGCGGCTCTTGAGCCACACGAGCGCGAGGGCAACGCTGGCCGTCTGGGCGGTTACCGTGCCGAGCGCCGCGCCTACGGGGCCGAGCCCCATATGGCCGATAAACAGAAAATCGAGCGCGATGTTGATGATGCATGCCACGCCAATCACGTACATGGGCGAGCGCGAATCGCCCAGGCCGCGAAAGATGGCCGAGAGGATGTTGTACGCGGCGATAAAGGGAATGCCGACAAAGCAGATACGCAGGTAGGCGGCGGTTCCTTCGACCGCTTCGGCCGGCGTGCCAATGAGTGCCACGATTTGCGGGCACAGTGCAAACAAGATGACGGCCAGCACCACCGAGACACCCATAAAGAGCGTGATGGTGTTGCCGATGGCGGTCTCGGCGCGGTCGAAGCGACGCGAACCCACGGCGTGGCCGACGATAACCGTCGTTCCCATTGCCAGGCCCACGAGCGTCACGGTAATGATATAGAGTGTCTGTGCGCCATTGCCCACGGCGGTGATGCCGGCAGCGCCGCTAAACTGCCCCATCATGTACAGGTCGGCCATGCCGTAGAGCATCTGTAAAAAGTACGAGAGCATATAGGGCAGGGCAAAGGTCGCGATGGTCTTGAGGACATTGCCGCGTGTGAGGTCATGTTCCATGGGCGGGGCACTTTCTGGCTTGGTTCGTTTAGCTACCAGTGTAGTGAAAACCCTACAACGATTGTAGAGTCAAGGTTTGTGATGACGACTGGGCGAAAAAAGTCACGCTCCAAGCACGATGCTTTGATCCCTCCGTGCCCCTCACCTCGACTCAAACCATCACAACATTCGACGTTTTTTGCCAAAAACGGGAAAAGCATCGAATGTTGTGATGGTTTTTCTGCCACTCGACCGGGTGGAATCGCTTTCTTGCGCACGAAGGTGTGCGGACCCGTGGGCAGGGGAATAAGGTTGGTTATCCGACTCCATTGGAGGGCTTATGGACCTGCCGATCGTCCTGTCCCATAAGACTGCCTGGCTGTACCACAACGTGGCGCGCCCGTCCGAGCCGCTCTCGCGAGCAAGCAGCCTATACGATGAGGACTCGCTTGCTAACGAGGCGGAGCCGATTGCGAGCCTGCCCAAATTGGGACTCGATGCCAAGGGGCTGAGGGCTTCAACGGCAGTTGGGATCGTTGCCGACTATCTGGTTTCGCTTGGTATTCCACGAGAAGAACTCGATCATATCGACACGCTCGTCAACTTCGATTTTGAGCGCTCGACGCCGGCTGGATTTAGGTGTCACGTGTTTGGGGCGCCGGTACCTCCAGGCCATCTTATCGAAGTGGCAGAGGGCCTTCTGGTGGTTGATGAGGCCATGTGCTTTGTCCAAGCGGGTTCGTGGATGAGCGAACCCGAGCAGCTGGAATATGGCTACGAAATCTGTGCCCGATACCATTTGAATCATCTGTCGACAGGCGATTATATCGAGATGGGGCAGAGGTATACCGTTGCCGACTTGATTGCTTATTGCAATGAGAACCGATCTCGTCAGGGGGCTATACGCGCGGCCGCCGTTCTCAAACGCGTGCACGATGGCGCGCGGTCGCCCATGGAGACGGCCACCGCAATCATGGTCGTAGCAAAACGTTCCCAGGGAGGGCTGGGATACGCCAAGGTTGAGCTCAACCATCGGGTCGATGTTCCCAACGAGTTCAAGTATCTCGCAAAGGCCGGGTATTTCGAGATTGACGTATATGCGCCTGCGAGTGGTACGGGGATTGAATACAACGGCTCGGACCATCTTGATAAACAGCGCAGCGCGTCGAATGCGGAGCGTATGACCGTGCTGAGCGCGCTGGGCTTTAGGATGATCGTCCTCACCGGGACTCAGTTTGCCCATCAGCTGCAATTGCACCGGGCGATGAACGCCATCGCGCTCGCTATGGGCCTTAAGTGCGACCGAAGCGAAGCGTTTCAGAAACGTCAAAACGACCTGCGAGAATTCGTGATTCGACACTGGGACGGCGGCCTTTAGGGACGCTTTGGTCCTTCTACGGGGTGCCGTGGGCAGGCAGACCATCACAACATTCGACGTTTTTCGCCAAAAACGGGAAAAGCATCGAATGTTGTGATGGTCTGTGCTGAGGATGGGCTCGGGAGGCCGGTCTTTTTCGCAAAGGCCTTTCGTGTCGTACGTATGTCGACCCATTCTTCCCGTGCGGTACTATATTTCCTGAAGAATAATGGCCTGTGTGAGGGGAGGGATGCGTGGACGGGCGCGTGCAACATGACGGCTTTGGCCGCGATATCAACTACCTGCGCATTGCCGTTACCGACAAGTGCAATTTCCGCTGCATCTATTGCATGCCGGCCGATGGCGTGGCGCCCCGCGCGCATGACGAGCTGCTCAGTGCCGAGGAAATCGCCCGCTTTGTGCGCCTGGTGGCGGGGGAAGGCATTCGCCGCGTACGCCTGACGGGCGGCGAGCCGCTGGTCAGCCGCCGTATCATCCCGCTCATTCGCGACATCCGCGCGATTCCGCAGATCGAGGACATCTCGCTCACCACCAACGGCGCCCTGCTGCCCAAGCTGGCGCCGCAGCTCAAAGATGCCGGGCTTAACCGCGTCAACATCTCGCTCGATGCGCTCGACCCTACGCTCTTTGGAAAGATCACGCGCCTGGGTCGACTCGAGCAGACCATGACTGGCATCGACGCAGCGCTGGCTTGGGGCTTTGAGCCCGTTAAGGTCAACTGCGTTGTGGTGCGCCGGCTCAACCAGGATGTGGCGGCCCTCGCGAGGCTCACGCTCGACCGCCCCATCCACCTGCGCTTTATCGAATACATGCCCATCGGCGACGAGCACACGAGCTCGCATTGCACTGTGGACCCGCATGCGCCCGCGCTCAATCCCGAGCTGTGGGACGCGAGTGACACCGTTCCGAGCGACGAGCTGCGGGAGCGCATCAATGCCGGGGCCGCCGCGGCGAGACTGGGCGAGCTCGAGCCGCTCGACATCAACGACGCCCCTGCCGGCGCGGGCCCTGCGCGCTATTGGCACTTTCCGGGCGCGGCGGGAACGGTCGGTTTCATCAGTGCCATGTCCAACCATTTTTGCGCGAACTGCAACCGTCTGCGCCTGACGGCCGATGGCAACGTGCGTCCGTGCCTATTCAGCGATGCCGAGTATTCGGTGCGTGAGGCGCTGCGCCGTGGTGATGATATGCAGGTACTTTCGATTTGGCGCGATGCCGTGGCCCACAAACCGCAGGAACACGCGATAATTGAGGGCACGCAACGATTTATGTCCCAAATCGGAGGATGATCATATGGCCAAGAGCAGGTACGCCGATGCCACCAAGGCCGCTCGCAGGGCCGCGATGTCTGCCCACAAAGCCGCGGCTGCGGCGAATGCCGGCAACGCCGACGCGTCCGCACAGCCGACTGCCAGCGCTGCCGCTGAGCCCGCCCGTGACGCCCGCCGCGACGAGCTGACGCACGTGGACGCCAAGGGCGAGGTGCGCATGGTTGACGTGTCCGACAAGGCCGAGACCCATCGCATTGCCATCGCCGAGGGCACCATCCTCATGCACCCCGAGACGCAGGCCATGGTGCTGCAGGACCGCGCCAAAAAGGGCGATGTGCTTGCCTGCGCGCGCGTGGCGGGCATCATGGCCATCAAGCGCACGAGCGACATCATCCCCATGTGCCATCCGTTGCTCATTACCAAGAGCAAGTGCGACCTTGCGCCCATCGCTGCGGCGGGGACGCCTGTCGAGGACGTGCCCGAGGGCTGGGCGCCGGCGCGCGCGGACGGGCAGGTTGGCTTTCACGTGCTGGTTACTGCCGGCGTGACGGGCAAGACGGGTATCGAGATGGAGGCCCTGACCGGCGCGAGTGCCGCGTGCTTAACGATCTATGACATGTGCAAGGCCGTCGATCGTGGCATGGAGATCGTCGACGTTCGCCTGCTGCACAAGGAGGGCGGCCGCTCGGGCATATGGGATCGTGCCAAACGCCAGGCCGCTGCTGTTGAGGCCGTGGCCGCTGACGGTGCCGCGCCCGCGAGCGCACCCGTCGCCGTCGCGCCCGCAGCTCCGGCACCGGCCGTCCCCGCGATCGCGTTTATCGGCTACCAAAACTCGGGCAAGACCACGCTCGTCGAGAAGGTTATCGCCGAGCTCACCCGCCGCGGCCTGCGCGTGGGTTCGCTCAAGCATCATGGGCATCACGGCTTTGATATCGATGTGCCCGCTAAGGACACCTGGCGCCATCACCAGGCCGGATCCAAGCACGTGGGCCTCATCTGCGCCACGCGCTGGGCGGAGTACGCCGACACACGTGAGGAGGACGAGATGCCCGCGCGCGAGCTGCTGTCGCGCTACAACGATGTCGACGTGGTGATCATCGAGGGCTACAAGACCGAGGGCTTCGACAATATCGTGGTCGCGCGCTCCGGTGTCGACCGTCTGCGCGGCAAGAGCTCGCTCGACCTGGTTGACGGCCGTACGCTGGCCCTTGCCTGCAACGAGGCCCTGGCGCGTCAGGCCTTCGACGCCGGCTTTGCGACCCGAGCCATCAACATCAACGACGCCCGAGCCATCTGCGATCTGATTCAGGACCATCTGGCCTAAAACCTGCCAAAAAGGGACAGGTTTATTTTGGAAGGTTTTATCTGGGCAAACGTTGTTTCCACCACAAAGGGGACAGGCACCTTTGTGGTGGTTTTTGCTTTGGTAGATGCGTGGGACATGCCTTACAATCTACCAAGTAGTTCATGACGGGCGAAAAACGGAGAGAAGGGGCTTGATGCGTCCTTAATGTTTCATGCGGATAGATTGATTTGACAGACAGTGGCGAATGCCCGCCGTCCGCATTCGTATGAAACAAGGAGTCTCCATGTTCGCCTCCCTTTTCTCAAAGCCTCAATCATCGCTGTCCGTGCAGGCCAAGCGCCTGGTGGCGATGCGCTTTCTCATCTACACCGGGTTTCAGACCAGCTACTTTATCGGCGTCATCGGAACGCTTACCTATGCGGACGATGCCTCGGTCGTGGCGACATCGTTGGCCGTTCTGTTTATGAATGTTTTTGTAATCCTGGGATCCTTTGCGGGTGGCGCGGCGCTCGACGCCTGGGGCCCGCGCCACCATTTCTTGCTGAGCATCGTGGGCACGCTGACAACCGGCGTGGCGATTATTGCCTTTGGCAGCGCGACCGGCATCGTCCTGCTCGGCGCGGTGCTCCTGGGCTTTGTGATGGGGTTCGCCCAGCCCATCGCCACATCCTATCCAGCCTACCTCACCGACGACCCCGTCGAGCTTAAAGACATCAACTCCGCTATCACCATGTTCTCCAACGTGAGCATTATCGTCGGCCCTACACTGGGCGGCTTTGTCGCGGCGGCTGCATCGTCACGCGCGGTGTTCGTGCTCATGATGATCTTTACCGTACAGGCGCTCGTCGCCGGTTGGGGCTTTAGGCCGCAGACCAGCCATGTCGCCGGAGATGCGGATGCCGATTCGGCAGAGGAAGGGGAGCGTGCGGGACAAAGCTCCAACCCCAGCACATCCACCCGCGCAACCTTCGCGACCAGCATCAAGACAGTCTTTACCAACAACGTTCTCGCGCTACTTTTCTGCATCATCTTCCTCTCGAACTTTGGCTACGGCGCCTTCGATCCGCTGGAGTCGTTCTTCTACCGTGATATTCTGCATGTCGGTGTCGAGTGGATGGGCTGGCTCTCGTCGGCCAGCGGTGTGGGCGCGGTGCTGGGCGCCGTGGTCGCGCTCCGCTTGCCGCCGCACCTGGTCAACCTTAAAACGCTGCTTGTGGCGCTTATGTCCGTGGGCCTGGGAAGTTTGCTCTATGTGGGGACACCGTACGTGGGCGTGGCCCTCGTCGGCCAGATTGCCCTGGGCATAGCTTGGGGCATCGTCAACCCGCTCCACAACACGATCATGCAAACGACGGCGCCGCTCGAGCGGCGCGGGCGCGTCAACTCGGTCATGGGCTTTGGCAATATGTTTGCCGGCGTGGCGCCGCTGGCGATTGCCCCGTGGCTGGCGGCGACATTTGGCATGCAACAGACGCTCATCGGAGCGGGCGCGGTCGTGACGGCGGTTCCCGTGGCGCTGCTGCTGTTTGGCCGCCGGCATTTTGATCGTGCCGCAAGGCAGTAAAAACCATCACAACATTCGATGAAAATCGCGATTTTGCCGAAAAGCGTCGAATGTTGTGATGGTTTGCGCCCCGGGCCAGGCCGCCCTTCGGGTTCGGCCACCACAAGGGGGAACGGGCACCTTTGTGGTGGTTTTGCACCAAGGCGCCCCGTGCGCGCCTTGGTATACCATGTACACCACTTCCGACCACACCCCACATCGCCGCACAACCCAGAAAGGCCCCCATGGACACCTCCTTCAGCCACATTAAAGCCGTGTTCTGCGATATCGACGGCACGCTGCTCACGAGCCGGCACACGGTGTCCCCGCGCACCGTGGCGGCGATCCGCGCCCTGCGCGAGCGCGGCGTGCTCTTTGGCCTGTGCACCGGGCGCGACGCCCACGCGACCGAGGCCATGTACGAGCTCTGGGGCATCGAAGGCCTGGTGGACGTGATGGTGGGCTGCGGTGGTGCCGAGGTCATCGACCGCGCGCACGACATCAACGAGCTGAGCTATCCGCTGCCGGGCGAGACCATCGCGCGCATCTGCAAACACATGGCGGACCTTCCGGCAACGCCCGTCTGCCCCCGAGACGGCGTGTTCTACGTGCCCGAGAGCAACGCGTGCGTCGAGCACCTGTCGCGCGTCGACGGCGTGCCCTACCAGGTGGTCGATTTTGCCGAGTTCTTGCGCGAGCCGCAGCCCAAGGTGATGTTTACCATGGCGCCCGAGGTGATGCCGCAGGTGATTGAGCGGGCGTCGACGTTTGCCGACGACACCGTCAAGGCGGCGGCTCTGCAAACCACGCAGCGGCTCTACGAGTTCATGGATCCGCGCGTGTCCAAGACGCGCGGCCTTGTGCGCGTGGCGGAGCTCAACGACATGGAGCTCCAGGACATCTGCGTGTTTGGCGATGCGGACAACGATACCTGCATGGTGGCTGACGCCGGCGTGGGCGTGGCCATGGCAAACGGCAGCGACGCCACCCGTGCCGCCGCCGACTTTGTGACCGCGAGCAACGACAAAGACGGCATCGCGATCTTTATCGAGGAGCATCTGCTGTAGCGCCGGGGGAGAACCACCGCAAAGGGGACAGGCTCCTTTGCGGTGGTCTCAGGCGATTTGGGCGAATTGATGCCTAAAATCTGCGCGAAAAACCAAATAACGTTGTCCGAACATTACGCTTCTAACCACCGATGAGCTAAAGATATTCCCATCAATTTGGTAGTCTATTCCTCCCGGTTAATGACCTACCGCTCACGGTCGATTTTCAACCGTTCACAGGATGTTTTCTCTTGAGCAAAATGTTGTGCAAATAAATAAAATGCTATTAAAAAACTGATAACTGGCTTAATTACCAGTAGAAACAGATGTTTTATAGCGAATAAACGAAGGCAAATCTAAACAATAGTCAAGAGAATTAAGAACTTGCACAAAAATGTCGGT
>URFU01000003.1 GCA_900547125.1 uncultured Collinsella sp. | reverse complement strand
ACACATATCACGGCAGCCAACGGCGCCGTCGGCGCGCGCGTCATTACGGGCATCGACTATCCCGTCATTTGCGTACCGACCGATTACGAGGTCGAGGGCTGGTGGCCCCATAAGGACACCGACCTATTCTGCGTGGCAAACGAGTTTATGGCCGAAACACTCCGACCCCGTAAGGTTCCCGAGGCAAAGATCCGCATTACGGGCATCCCCATTCGCGCCGGGTTTGATACGGACTACAATCGCGAGGAAGAACTCGAGAAGTTCAATCTCCCCACAGACAAGCTCGTTGTGCTGGTAATGGCCGGGGCCAGTTTGCCTCAACCGTACGTTCGCTTTCGCGCTGAGATGGACCGCACCCTCCCCTTCCTGCGCAGCTTCGAGGACATGCACTTTGTCTTTTTGCCGGGCAAGGATGCCGAATATGCCACCCGTCTCAAAACGCTTTTCGATGCCATGAAACTCGAGAACGTCACGGTTCTTGACTACGTCGATGACATGGCAGCGCTTATGCACGGCTGTGACCTGGCAATCCTCAAATCTGGCGGACTCACTGTTACCGAATGCCTGTGCGCACACCTGCCGATGATCCTATTGGGCAAGTCATATGGCCAGGAAAAGGCCAACACCACCATGCTCACCGGCATGGGCGCCAGCATGCATGTCACCACCGCACGCGAGCTCATCGTGACACTGCGCCATCTCCACGATCATCCCGAGTCGCTCAAGGCTCTGCTCATCAACGGCGAAGTGCTGCGCCGTCCACATGCAGCCGAGGATATCGCCATCGCAACCATGGAGCTTGCAGGAAAGCCCCAAAAGCGCAAACGAGCCTTCTGCCGCTTCTACTGGGGCGGAAAACCTGCACATATCAGGTAGCGGCTTAGCGTCCGCTTACCTGTGGGAGGCCCCTATATATCATCCCATGCTCAAACATTCTCGCTTCGCTGCGAAACTGCGCGCGGGACGATATATAGGGGCCTCCCACAGGTAAGCTGCGTTTATGCACTAGCAGCTATGCCAGATTCCCCGCCACTAGAACCTGCAAAGGCGAAACCGGAAAAGGAAAATACAGTTAGCCGACGCGACAAAGAGACTATTCCTTTGTCGCGTCGGCTAACTAGAATGTAAATATTTATTCAAGCGAGTAGCCGCCCGCCCGCCTCTCTCACATATCGTTCCACGCGCAGTTTCGCAGCGAGCGAAGCGACGCGAGAATGATTGAGCATGGAATGATATGTGTGAGAGGCGGGCGGGAGGGATACGAGTGCCCCTAGGCGACGCCGCTAGAACCGAAACCACCGGCTCCTCGGTCGGTTTTGTCTAGCTCGTCTACTTCTACGAGGCTGACCGTGGGGACTTCTTGGATGACGAGTTGGGCGATGCGATCGCCTTTGTTGATCTGGATATTGTTGGTGGGATCCAGGTTGATGAGGATGACCTTAAGCTCGCCTCGATAGTGGGCGTCGATGAGACCGGGCGTGTTGACTATAGACAGGCCCTGCTTAATGGCTAGGCCGCTGCGAGGTTGGACAAAGCCGGCGTAGCCATCGGGCAACGCAATGGCCAAGCCAGTGGAGACCAAACGACGCTCAAAGGGTTTGAGGGTGCAGTCTTCGTTGGCACGGAGGTCAAGACCGGCATCTGTAGGATGAGCGTATTTGGGAAGCTCGACCGAGGGATCGAGACGCTTAATGTTAACGGTAATGTTGGACATGAAATCACCTTAGCTTGTCGAGCTCTTGCAAAAACTCATCGACGTCTTTGAAATCGCGATAGACCGAGGCAAAGCGAATGTAGGCCACCTTGTCGATCTTGGCCAGGCGCTTGAGCACCATATCGCCCAGTTCGTGGGACGTAACAGCCGTCAGCGTACGCGAACGTAACTCCACCTCGATATCATCGATAATCTCATTGAGCTTTTTCGTATCGATATCGCGCTTAATCGTGGCGCGCATCAGGCCGACCAGCAGCTTGTTGCGATCGAACCGCTGCTTTGACCCGTCGGATTTGATGACCTCGATGGGGTCTTCGCAGCGCTCGAACGTCGTAAAACGATAATTGCAAGAACAACACTCGCGGCGACGCTTGATAGTGTTGTTCGATTCCTGCAT
The DNA here is from genome assembly GCA_900547125.1 of uncultured Collinsella sp. GTDB lineage: Bacteria > Actinomycetota > Coriobacteriia > Coriobacteriales > Coriobacteriaceae > Collinsella. The sequence goes on along the minus strand of URFU01000003.1, from coordinate 41,675 downwards.
ACGGGAATCGACAACGCGGGTATGTGCCTTGCCGCATTTGGGACAGCGCATGGTACCTCCTCCTAAACGATAACAAGGGTACCATGCGACCGAACCGAAATCTTACGAACGAGCCGGAACTTTCAGAACTGCACCAGCATCAAGAGAGCCGCGATCGAGGTGATTGACGCTACGAATCATGTCGGAAGTCTCCTGCGTGGAAAGACCATCGATGGGATGCTCCTGGGCAAGCGACCACAGGGAGTCGCCCGACTGCACGCGAACCGTCTCGTAGGTAACGTTGGCTACGGAATCGGCATATGCTGCTTGACGAGCAGAAAAAACTGACGTGGCGAGCACGAAGAACAGGGTGAACGCTACAGCAATAGAAACAATCGTCGAGGCCTTCAGGGCAACAGGAGCCAAAGCAACGGACGCACGCTGGGTGCGAACGGGTTTAGTGGCCACGGCCTGAAAATGAGAACGTCCGCCCTTCACGACCGTAAAGGCAGGCGAAGCAGGCGCCTCAAGCTTAAGAGCGAGGTTTCCCTGGACCATATTAGCTGCGTTCATTCTGTTCTCCTCTCGTTTGTTTTGACGAGAACTGTTTTATCAAGCCGCGGGGACAAAAAAGTCTAGCGCGGGAACGAGTGTTCGGTTATTATTATCTTCGAACAGTTGTTCCTGTCAAGCAATAATAGAACATTTGTTTGGTATGGGTAGAGAGGAATCCCTGATGGCTCGCAAAATTACCAAGCGTCAGCAGCAAATTTACGACTTCATCAAGGAATATCAGCAGGAGAAGGGCTATCCGCCCAGTGTGCGCGAGATGGCTTCGGCCGTGGGCCTTTCCTCCCCTAGCACCGTACATGCGCATCTCTCCGCGCTCGAAGCACGCGGTCTGCTCAAGCGTGATGCCACCAAGCCTCGCGCTCTCGAACTCTTTGACGAGGACGGATCTTCCGTCTCCATCTCAAAGTCCGATGAACCCACGGCACCCCGCGGCACCGTATCACTACCTCTCGTGGGCCGCGTCGCCGCGGGGATTCCCATCCTTGCCGAGCAGAATATCGAGGACACCTTTACTATCCCAACAGAGATCGCAACGGACCAGGGGTCCTTTATCCTCGAGGTCCACGGCAATTCGATGATTAACGTTGGTATCTATAACGGCGACTACATCATCGTTCGCGAGCAGAAGAGCGCCATGAATGGTGAGATTGTCGTGGCCATGATCGATGGCGCCGCAACAGTCAAAACGTTCTACAAGGAGCAGGGGCGCGTTCGCCTGCAGCCCGAAAACGACACCATGGAGCCTATCTTCGCGACAAATCCCACGATTCTGGGTAAGGTCGTCGGTTTGATGCGCCGGTTTTCGTAATGCAAAAACGCATCACGGTCTTTGATACCATTCGCGGGTTTACCATGCTGTCGATGGCGGGATTTCATGCCTGCTACGACCTTGCTTACCTATATGGCTGGAATATGCCTTGGTTTACCCAGACCATCTTCCAGGACATCTGGCGCGCCAGCATTAGTTGGGTATTTTTGTTTATTGCCGGCTGGATGTGCACCCTATCGCGCAACAACATAAAGCGTGCCGCCAAATATGCCGTTGCCGCTTTAGTTGTATGGGTCGCAACGACGCTCGCCTCAGTCGATGACTCGGTGAACTTCGGCATCATTTTCTGCATGGCGGCGTGCACCGCCATTGTTGCACTCGCACGCCCGGTTCTCGATAGAGTGCCGGCAGTTTGGGGTATAACGATTTGTCTCATACTCTTTGCCTGTACCTGGAGCATTCCTAAAACGGTCTACCCTATCCCCTATCTAGCTTGGCTGGGGTTCCCAGGTCCAGACTTTGTCACCGGTGATTACTATCCGCTCGTCCCATTCATTTTCATGTACCTCGCAGGCTTCTTTGCCGCCCGCACGGCACAAAAAGCAAACCGTAAAGCGCCAGCATGGGCCTATGCGAATCCCATCCCGGCGCTCGCAAGCCTCGGACGCCATGCACTGCCGTTCTACCTGCTTCATCAACCGATTATCTTGGGTGTACTGGAGCTGATTTATTCCGTTCGGTAACGCTCAAGACGTGGTGCGATACGGGCCGGAAGCTTTGCCACAATACGAACGCCGTCCTCAAGATATTCCTCGTGCAGAAGGGTTCCCTGTTCGTGCACGAGCGTGATTAACGCGCCCTCTCGATACGGGATATCGGCCGAGAGCAACACGTCCGCAGCGGCCGCTTCACGAGCGATGCGGTCGACTAAGTCATCAAGTCCCTCACCCGTCTGAGCCGAGAACAGCACCGCCTCGGGATAGCGACGTCGAAAGCTCAAGCGGTCGACGCTATCGAGCAGATCAATTTTATTGAACACGGTAAGCGTCAGGCGTTCACCGGCACCAATCTCGTCAAGGACACGATCAACCGCCTCGAGCTGACGCTCGTAATCCTCATCGGAGGCATCTACGACTTTAAGAATCAAATCGGCGCCGAGCACCTCGGAAAGCGTAGATTTAAACGCGTCGACCAGGCCATGGGGCAGCTTTTGAATAAAGCCGACGGTATCGGTGATCGTCATGCCGCGGCCGCCGGGCAAACGGTACGAGCGCGTCGTGGGATCGAGCGTGGCAAACAGCTTATCCTGCGAAAGTACCTTGGATCCCGTCAATCGATTAAGCAACGTCGACTTGCCGGCATTGGTGTAACCAGCCAACGCCACGCGAAACGCCGGCGATTCAATACGGCTTTTCGATTGCACATCGCGACGTTGTTCAACCTGTTTCAGTTCGCGTCGAAGCGCAGCGATCTTATTGCGAATCAGGCGACGGTCGACCTCGAGCTGGCTTTCGCCCTGGCCAAAGCGCGAGCCAATACCGCCACGCGTCTGTTCCTTGGCAAGATGGCTCCACATACCTCGCAGACGAGGTAGCAGGTACTGCAGCTGAGCCAGCTGCACCTGCAAGCGGCCCTCACGCGTCTGGGCATGCAGACCAAAGATATCCAAAATCAACGCCGTACGGTCAATAATCTTGACCGGTTCGCCCACGGCTTTCTCAAGATAGGACTGCTGCGAAGGCGTCAGGTCGTCATCGAAGATAACAACAACTGCATCCATGCGATGCACCAAACCGCACAGCTCCTCGACCTTGCCGGAGCCGATAAACGATTTGGGATAGGGCTTGACCAGGCGCTGCGACAAGCGTGCCACGCATTGAGCTCCAGCAGTGTGGGCCAGACGCTCGAGCTCATCGAGCGAACGGTCGAGCGGCCAGGCGTTATCGCGCCACTCAACACCAACCAATATGGCGCGCTCGGGTTCAGGCGTCGTGGGAACCAAGGGAAAACGAGCCATTAGGCAGCCTCGATACGACGATAAATATCATCAACGACCTCATCGATCGTAAACTCATCCATATCGAACCACACGATGCGATCGTCACGCTTAAACCAGGAAAGCTGGCGCTTGGCATAGCGACGTGAGCGCATCTTGATAAGCTCGCGGGCCTCTTCCATGGTAATAGCGCCACGCAAGGCATCAATAATCTCTTTGTAACCGATTGCCTGCATCGACGTGAGTGCATCACCCAGGCCCTGGTCCATAAGGCCGCGGACCTCATCAACCAGCCCCTGCTCAAACATAAGGTCGACACGCAGGTTAATGCGCTCATAGAGCGCTTCACGGCTACGCGTCAGACCAAACCACAAGGCATGATAACGCTCGCGCGGAACACTGAATTTCGACTTCTGCTGGGCATACGACACACCATCATCGTGCATCTCGAGCGCACGAATCACACGACGCACGTTATGGGGATGAATCACGGCAGCAGATTCGGGATCGCGCTCGGCAAGCAGGGCATGCAATGCTTCCTCGCCAATGCGCTCGGCAAGCTCCTGATAGCCCACGCGGCGTTCATCCTCGAGTTCTCCCGAAGGAAAATCCATTTCATCGAGTGCAGCCTTGAGATACAAGCCCGTACCGCCGCAAAAGACCGGAAGACACTGCTCGCCAAGCAAACGCTCGACATGTGCTCGGGCGTCCGACTGGTAGAGCGCGGCGGAATACGCGACGCCCGGATCCACGATATCGACAAGGCGCAGGGGTGCCGAGCACTCCTCGGGCATCATCTTGGCCGTACCAATGTCCATACCGCGATAGATTTGCATCGCGTCACACGACAACACTTCGGACGAAAGGCGAGCAGCCAGGCGATCGGCAACATCGCTTTTACCGACCGCCGTCGGACCGACAATCGCTATGGCAGAAAGGCTTGCACCGGGAGAAATCATTAGCGAGGCTCGCCCACAACGGAGCCAGACAGATACCACGTCTTGGCGACATCAACATCGACGTCGACGATTTTACCGATGAGCTGATCGATGCTATAGCCAGCAGGAATCGGCGCATGCACCGTCTGGTTCTTGGGACTCTTGCCCAAAAGGACAGCGTCATTCTTCTTGCTCGTGCCCTCAATGAGCGCAGGCACCACGGTGTGAAGCTCGCCCTGGTTATACTCGTGAGCCGTCGTCTCGATAACCTTGACCAGACGGTTAAAGCGCTCAAGGATAACCTCATGCGGGGTGGGGGCATAAATTTCAGCTGCCGGGGTACCGGCACGCTTGGAGTAAATAAACGTGTAGGCCTGGGCATAGCGCACCGTCTCGGCAAGCGAGAGCGTCTGCTCAAAGTCTTCCTCGGTCTCGCCCGGGAAACCCACGATGATGTCGGTCGAAAGCGCAATATCGGGCATACGGTTACGAATACGATCGACCAGGCCCAGATAATCCTCGCGCGTATAACGACGATTCATTTCTTTAAGGATGCGCGTGGAACCCGACTGAACGGCCAGGTGAAGCTGCGGCATGACGGCGGGCGTCTCGGCCATAGCATCGATGGTCTCGGGCAGCAGATCTTTGGGGTGCGACGAGGTAAAGAAGATACGCTCGACGCCCGTATCGCCCACCGCGCGCAGCAAGTCGGCAAAGCGCGGCTTGCCAAAGAGATCGCGACCGTAGGAGTTCACGTTTTGGCCCAGAAGCGTAATCTCGCGCACGCCCTGACGCACGAGCCCGGTCACCTCGTCGACAATCTCCTCGAAGGGACGGCTCTTCTCGCGACCACGGACGTACGGCACGATGCAGTACGTGCAGAAGTTGTTGCAGCCCGTCATGATGGGCACCCATGCGTGATACTGCGTCTCGCGGTGCCACGGCATACTCATGGCGTCGGTATCCTCATGCTCGTTCGTGCGGATATGGCGCTTGCCATCCATAAACGCCTCGGCGATAAGCTCGGCCACGTGAGCAATGGAATGGGTACCAAAAATGACGTTGACGTTATCGACGTTGGTGAGCAAGCCCTCGCCATCGCGCTGGGCGATGCAGCCGCCCACGGCGACCACGCGCTTACCCGAAGGCGAAGGAGGAAGACTCTTGCAGGAATTGCACTGACCATACAGGCGCGTATCGGCAGCCTCGCGTACACAACACGTCATAAACACGACAATATCGGCATGCTCGGGATCGAGCGCGATAAGACAGCCATACGAATCGAGCAAACCACTCACGCGCTCGGAGTCGTGCTGGTTCATCTGGCAGCCGAATGTGCGAATAAAGTAGGTTTTACCGGCAAGAATATCGCGTACGGAACGCTGGTCCATGAGCTTACATCCTAACGATGGTATCGACGGGGCGCATAGGTGCTACAAGCGTGCGGACGGCTCGCTTACGCAACAGGCTTAACGTCGTCCATGACGACGTTATCCATAGCAGCCCGATTAATCTGGTGAACGTAGATAGAGAGACGAATTGCCGTGCGCGACTCCCCGTTAATGAGGATATCGGAGAACACCGGCGCGCAGGAGACATCAAAACCGGTCGGAAGCAGAAAGCCGCGCGCAATGGCAACGGCCTTGATGGCCTGGTTGACGGCACCGGCGCCGACGCACTGAATGTTGACGGGAACGCCATCTTTGACCATGCCGGCAATGGCGCCGGCAACGGACGCGGGTGATGATTTGCTTGATACCTTCAGGCAATCCATGAAGAAACTCCTGCGTTTTAAAGTACGTTTTAACTGCAATAACTGTATCGTACCGAGCGGACTCGGTAAAGATTTTATTCCTCTTTGGCAAGATCGAACGTCACCGTGATGCGATCACGCGAAACGCGAATCTTAGGGTCGCCGCACAGATTGAGGTAATACCGGGCAGCGAGGTCGTTAAAGTCACGCTCAACCGCACGCGAAAACTGTGCCATATCATCCTTGGCGATACGAAGGCCTCGACGGTCCTTGGCAAGATCGACGGGAGCCGACGCATGAGAGGTGGAATCGCGCTCGCGCAGCAGACGTGTAGTCACACCGCGAACGGGCTTAATCTGTCCCGACAGAATACGGTGGGCAGTGCGCTCGGACATCTCAAGGCCCAGACCGGAGCAGATCCGGATAAAGTCCTCGGCATCCGAGGCAAGGCCCAAGCGATCGATAACTGGAAGCTCGCACTCGTCGTCGATAAAGAGCAGGCGCGACGTATCGAGTCGGCTCGAAGCCTGAGCGTACAGGGTCGCAGCGATCTCGGACGGAGAGCCCAGATACACATCGCAACCACGCAGCTCCTCAAGGGCAAACTCGCAGGCTGCGCGAATGATGTTGTGAGGGCCACGAGCGCATACATAGCGGCCGTCTTCATCTTTAACCGCCTGAGGCCAGCTCGACTGGTCGGCTCGCTCACCCAAACGATCGGTGGCAACGCACACCTTAAACGCAGAACCCAAATCGACGCCCGATGTAACAACGCGTGCCTCATCCGTGTTCTGCTTGATAGAGAACAGCGCCATACCACGACCGTGAACACCCCAGCGGTCCATTTTCATGCTCTCGAGCTTGGAGGTGACACGGGCATCGAAGATACGCTCCTGCATATCCTGTGGCACACCCGAACCGTTATCCAGGAAGAGGAGGGTGCGAACACCCTCCTCCTTGGTTGTGGCGAGATAGACCTTATCGGCTCCGGCATCACGAGCATTGCGCAGCATCTCGATGACAATGTCCTCTACATGCTGAATGTCGTGCTTGGCCTGACGGCGCTCGGCCTCCGAAACGCGGAGGCGGACATACCCCTCGCCAAGGTTTTCCTCGACGCGAAGGTTGCCCTCCCCCGACATCGACGCGATAAAAGAGATGAGCTCGTTCGCGTCGTTCATGTTATTTAGCGATATCGACGGCACGGCTCTCGCGAATCACGACAACGCGCACCTGACCGGGATACTCCATCTCTTCCTCGATCTGGTGGGCGATATCGTGCGCAAGCACCGTAGACTGGGCATCGGAGATCTTGTCCGGCTGGACCATGACATGAACCTCGCGACCGGCCTGCATGGCATAGGTACGCTCGACGCCGTCGTGAGAATTGGCAATCTCCTCGAGCTTCTCAAGGCGCTTGATGTAGTTCTCGGCCGACTCACGGCGGGCGCCGGGACGAGAAGCGGAGCCGGCATCGGCAGCCTGGACCAGAACGTCGAGCGCCGTGTTGGGATCGACATCGGCATGATGGGCCTCGATCGCGTGGACGATAACGGGCTTCTCGCCATAACGGCGGGCGAGCTCGGCACCAATCACAGCATGCGGACCCTCAACGTCATGGTCGATGGCCTTGCCCAGGTCGTGCAGAAGACCGGCGCGCTTAGCGGTCACAACATCCAGACCAAGCTCGGAGGCCATAACGCCGCACAGGTCGGAGACCTCCAGGGAATGCTGCAGCACGTTCTGACCAAACGAGGTGCGGTAGCGCAGAGCGCCCAGGGTCTTGACGATCTCGGGATGCAGGTCGTGGATACCGGTATCGAAGGCGGCCTGCTCGCCGGCCTCGCGCACACGCTGCTGAACCAAATCGGCGGCCTTGTGATACATCTCCTCGATGCGGGCGGGGTGAATACGACCGTCGGCAATGAGGTTCTCAAGTGCCACGCGGGCGGTCTCACGACGGACCGGATCGAAGCTCGAGAGTACAACGGTCTCGGGAGTGTCATCAATCACGAGGTTGACGCCGGACACCTGCTCAAAGGTGCGGATGTTGCGACCCTCGCGACCGATGATGCGACCCTTGAGGTCATCGGAGGGAATATGAACGGAAGTGACGGTGACCTCGGCGGTATGGTCGGCGGCGCAACGCTGAATCGCCAGGGAGAGTATCTCCTGGGCGGTCTTGTGGCACTCGGCGCGGACCTGCTGCTCGGACTCACGGATGATGGTAGCCGCCTCGTGGGTAACCTCGCCGCGGACCTTGTCGAGCAGCTCCTTGTGAGCGTCCTCGCGCGTAAGGTCGGCAATACGCTCGAGCTCGGAAGTCTGCTTGGCGCAGAGCTCCTCAAGCTCGCGAGAGCGCTTCTCGACCTGACCGGCCTGGCTGGACAGCTGATGCTCGCGCTTATCGAGGGCAGCGTTGCGGCGATCGAGCGATTCCTCGCGCTGCATCACGCGGTTTTCGAGCGTGCGAATCTCGCTCTTACGCTGCTTGTCCTCGGCCTCGGCGGCCTGCTTGTTCTTGATGATCTCTTCCTTGGCCTCGAGCAGAGCCTCTTTTTTGAGGGTCTCGGCCTGACGCTTAGCATCACCGATCAGGGACTCTGCCTGCGCGTGTGCCGACTGAATCTTTTCGTCGGCCTCGTGAAGACTACCCTGCTTGGCGGTGCGCATGTAGGCAATGGCGGCGATGGCACCCAAAACGAGGCCAACGAGCGCTGCAATGATAGGCATGCTCACTCCTTTTTATGGATTCGTTACACAGCAAAGCGAACCGTCCTTACGAACGGCTCGCGACATTTGAGTAATATGGGCGCAGCTTATGCGGGTCGGATACAGATAAACATATAAACAAACTCATCACAGATGAGCACATATCACAAAGCAAATGACAGTATTTATCCTACGTTGAACCGCAACAACTGTCAAATAAACGCACCCGGCACGGCGCCAATCGAGCGGTGAACGGCAGGGGCGTAACGGATGCACGCTTACACGGTGCATTCCTCGCTTAAGGCATCAAGGCGCGCCTTAACGGCATCGGCGGCGATGTGATACGAGAATCCTTTACCCATCAAAAACCTGACGAGCTTTTCGAATGCACGTACTTCGGGAACGCGACGTTTAGCGAGCAAGGCCGAAGCGCGGGCCAAGTCATCATCCGCGGCAAAATACGCCTCGGGATACCCGGGGATATCGTCAAGCACAACATGACGGCGTTTGAGCTCAACCTCGATCTTGCGCTGTCCCCAGCCGCGACGCTTACGCTCTTCGATAAAGTACGAGCAAAAGCGGTTCTCATCCAAAAAACGATACTCGGTCGCTCGAGCAACGGCAAAATCGATCGCAGGCTGTCGAAAGCCATAGCGCGCCAACTTATCGCGTACCTCGCCCGTGGCATGATCGCGGCGCGAAAGCATCTCGGTCACCATGGTGAGCGCACACTTACGTTCGATAAGCTGCACTGCCTCGCGAAAGTCATCCCAATCACAGGGAAGGTCGGGGCGGTTTTTAACGTACAGGCGCGCCACGCGCACGGGAGTCCAAATGGAACGTTCAAAACCGCCCTCGAGATCGCAATCGATATGCGCGCAGGGCTTTTTAGACGCATAGCCGCTCGAGAACGAGGAGGCCGCTTTCTTATCGGGAAAGACGACCGTGGCCTCGGTCACCATATATGACATGTCGGCATCCGCTACTCGTCGTCATCGTCGAGCATCGCGGAGCCATCGATGGCGTACAGCTCGTCAAACTCCTCGGGGGCGGGCTGATCGGTCAACTCAACCTCGGAGGGGGCATCATCGTCATACTCAAGACCGCAGGCAAGGCGAACCTTGTGCTCGATCTCGTCGGCGCAATCGGGGTGCTCGCGCAGGAACGTCTTGGCGGCCTCGCGACCGTTGCCGAGCTTATCCTCGCCATAGGCAAACCAGGACCCCATCTTTTTGCAGATGCCGCATTCGACGGCCATATCCAGAATCGAGCCCTCTTTGGAGATGCCGGTGCCATACATGATGTCAAACTCGGCCGAGCGGAACGGAGCGGCCACCTTGTTCTTAACGACCTTGGCGCGCACGCGATTGCCGATAACCTCGTCCTTGAGCTTGATGGTATCGATTTTGCGAATATCGATTCGCACGGATGAGTAGAACTTGAGCGTGCGGCCGTCCGTTGTGTTCTTGGGGTTGCAGTACTTGACGCCGATCTTCTCGCGCAGCTGGTTAATGAAGATGCAGGTCGTGTTGGACTTGGAAAGCGAGCCGGCGAGCTTGCGGAGCGCCTGGCTCATCAAACGAGCCTGCAGACCCACCGTCGTGTCACCGCTCTCACCCTCGATCTCGGCACGCGGAGTCAAGGCGGCAACAGAGTCGACGACGATGGCGTCGATGGCACCGGAGCGCACAAGCATATCGACGATCTCGAGCGCCTGCTCACCCGTATCGGGCTGGGAAATCAACACTTCATCGATATCGACACCGATGCGCGCGGCATAGGTGGGATCAAGCGCATGCTCGGCATCGATAAATGCCACGACGCCGCCCATGGCCTGTGCCTCTGCAAGAATCTCGAGCGAAAGCGTCGTCTTACCGGAGGACTCGGGGCCATAAATCTCGACGATACGGCCGCGCGGCACGCCGCCGATACCCAAGGCGGCGTCGAGCGCCAGAGAGCCCGTCGGAATAGCTTCGACCTCGAGCTCGGGACCGCCGTCGCCATACCTCATAATAGAGCCCTGGCCGAACTTCTTCTCGATCTCGGCCTTGGTGGTGGCGATCATCTCGTCGCGCTCTTTACCCGTCGTGCGTGCATGAACGGTACGTACGGGACCTGAATTCTTGGCCATGAATAGCCCTCCTCTAAACAACCTGAAAAGATAATAAACGAACGGCTGTTCGTGGTCAACCGTTCAGATTCATCATATGCACCCGACCATTCCAAAACCCGACCAAACGCCGACCAATCACCGACCAAACGATTGACCACGCCAATCACAAATACGGGTGCTCGAACAAAATTAGGCCCTGTACCAGCACAAACACCAATACCGTCAAAGGTCCCTATCTCCACAATTAAGGGGCCCTAAGGCCCCTTAAACCACGTCTATTCCATAGAATTGAGCACGCGGACAATGCGCTCCAAAGCCTCCGCGACCGCATAGGCGCGAACGCACGACCGATCGCCCTCGTAATGACAGCGCGCAGACTCGACAACCGGCGCTCCCCCATCGGCCGCGCGATACGCCCAGCCAATATAGAACGTACCAGCGGGGTCTTGCTCGGTGCCACCACCGGGCCCAGCGTAGCCCGTTGCGCTTACGGCTATATCGCTCTGATAAAGGTCCAGCGAACCCGCGGCCATCTCACGCGCCGTCTGGTGCGACACGGCGCTAAACCGATCGAGCGTTTCCCGCTCGACGCCGAGCACGCGATGTTTGATCTCATCGCAATAGGTCACCGCACCGCCACGCAGCACCGCCGAGGCGCCCGGGATATCGGCAATCGTCGAGGCGATCATACCCGCCGTCAGCGACTCAGCCGTCGAAACCGTCACGCCCCGAGCGCTCGCGCGCTCGACAATATCACGCGCCAGCTCCTCGTTATGTGCGGAAATCTGCTCAAAAGAGTCCGTCATACCCACTAGGACCTAGACCGAAAAGACGATCTTGCGGCAGTTCCAGAAGTACTGGGCGCCCGAGATAACGGTCAGGACACCGGCACCGGCGTACAGGAAGCGCGACACCGAGTAGATGCCGAGCGTCAGCGCCACCGGGCCAAGGTGCAAGCCGGCCATAGCAAAAACGCACAGGTAACCGCAAATGGAGACCATCGTGGTTGCCGTCTTGTACTTGCCGAGCTTATCGGCCGCAACGACCACACCGGCCGCACTCGCGACCATGCGAAGGGCGCTCACCAGCAGCTCGCGGAACAGGATAATGAACACGGACCACACGGTCACCGCGCCAAAATCCAAGAACAGCAGCAGGGCCGAGAACACGAGCAGCTTATCGGCGATGGGGTCCAAGAATTTACCGAAGTCGGTGATCTCGTTGCGCGAACGCGCCAGATAACCGTCGACCTTATCGGTGCACGACAGGATCACATACAGAATGAAGGCAGCGGCGGCGAGCGGGCCGTCGAAGGTGCTCCAATCCGTACCGGCAACACTCGTGTGAGAAAGCGCCGACACGATCATGAACACCGGGATAAAGACGATGCGAACGCACGTCACGATGTTGGCGGGCGTCCAGACACTCGTCAGTTCCTTATTGCTCTCGTTAGCCACGACGCTCTCCTACTCCACAACATGACCGATAAGCTCATAGCAGAAGCTATCGGTAAACTCGACGGTCAGAATATCGCCCACGGACGCCTCGCTGGCGTCCAGATGCACCGCGCCATCGGAATCGGGCGCCTGGAACCAGGCATGGCCGATCAGCTCGGCGCCATCCTCGGTCTCTTCGATACCGTCGACGATCACCTGGGCGCGCTCGCCCACATGTGCGGCGGTGGCGGCAAAACCGAGCGACTCGGCCAGGTCCATGGCCTCCTGGGCGCGCTCGAGCTTGACCTCTTCGTCGACCTGGCCCTCCATCTTAGCGGCCAGGCTGCCCTCCTCCTGCGAGTAGGCAAAGACGCTCGTGTAGTCAAAGCCGACGGTGTCCATAAAGTCGATAAGGTCGCGGAACTCGTCGTCGGTCTCGGTCGGGAAGCCGACCATGGCCGTGGAACGGATCACGATGCCGGGGATACGCTCACGAAGGTCGCGGAACAGATCCTCGAGCTCCTGGTGCGAACCGGAGCGACGCATGGCCTTGAGAATGCGCGCGTCGCAGTGCTGCACGGGGATATCGATATAGGGCAGCACCTCGGGCGTATCGCGAATCGTCTCGATGAGTTCGTCAGTCATGCCCTCGGGCTGCAGATAGAGCACGCGGACCCAGACGTTGTGCGGGCGCACGGCCTCGGCGACGGCACGCAGCAGCTGCGCCAGATTGCGCGGCGAGCCATCGGCGACGTCCTCGTCGGCAAAGTCGGTACCCCAGATGCCCGTGTCCTGGCCGATCAGCACGATCTCGCGCACACCGCCGGCAACCAGGTCGCGCACCTCGGAGATGATGCTCTCGGCATTGCGCGAATGATAGCGGCCGCGGATGTAGGGAATCATGCAGAAGCTGCAGAAGCGGTTGCAGCCATCGGAAATCTTGACGTAAGCGACAGCACCCTCGACGGTACGTTTGACCTGCGGGATATAGGCTGCAATCTCACGCTCGACACCCAGCACGCCATCGATGACCGCCACGATGCCATCTTCCTCGTCGGCCTTCACAAAGGCAGCGACCTCGGGCAGCTCGTCAGGCAGGTCATCGCCATAGCGCGACGGCACGCAGCCGCACATGACGATGGGACAAGAACGAACGCCGTCCTGAACCTCGTTGGCGAGCTCGAGCGTGGTCTCGATGCTCTCGGACGTTGCGGAGGCGAGGAACGAGCAAGTATTGACGATGGCGATATCGGCATCCTGCGGGTCGAATGCCTCCTCGTAGCCCGCGGCGGTCAAAAGAGAACGCATGCGGTCGGTGTCAACCTCGTTCTTAGCGCACCCGAGGGTGATGTAGAGCACGGAGCCCAACGGTGTATCCATGTTGGAGAGCGGTCCTTTCGATTGATATTAGCGGTAGTTGGTGAACTGCAGCGGCTGGCCGTAGTCCTGGTCGCGCAGGAACTGAATCACGGTCTGCAACGCGTCCTTCGAAGCAGAGGAAACACGCAGTTTGTCGGCCTCGATGGTCACCTTGACCTTGAGCATTTGATCCTTGATGTCCTTGTTGATCTTCTTGGCGGTCGCCTGGTCGATACCCTCGACGATATGGCCGAGCACGCGCACGGTGCCACCCGATGCCGCCTGCGGAGCATCCCACGAGACAGCCTTGAGGTCGATGCCGCGCTTGATGAGCTTGGAGCTCAGCACGTCAACAATCTGTTTGGAGACAAAGTCGGCCGGGGCGTTGATCGTAAAGAGCTTGTCGCCCTTCGTAAGCTCGATCGTGGCGCCGGAATCCTTAAGGTCATAGCGCTGGGAATTCTCGCGCGTGGTCTGCTGGAAGGCGTTGTCGACCTCTTGCATGTTGACCTCGGACACGACGTCGAAGCTGGAATCTTTAGCCATGATGTTTCCTTTCGCGTACGAGCGGCCTAGTAGCTATCGTACGAATTGTCGGTAGAATCGGTGGGTGTCTGACCGTCAGTTGCGGTATCGGCGCCATCCGTGGACTGGGCATCGGTACCGTCGGTGGCATCGGTACCATCGGTGGTGTCGGTACCATCAGAACTTTCACCATTCTCGGAATCAGACGTCTCCTTCTTGGGAACGGTGATCGTCACACGCGCCACGCCCGAGGTCTTGGTATCGTAACGAACCTTTTCACCGTTCTTGGTAACGGTGACATCGGAAGGCTTGGACGTGGTGATCTCGATCGAAGACTCGGGCGTGTACTCCTGCTCAAAGGGGCCAGTCGCCTGGGCGCCATAGACCGACTTGCCGTCAACCTTGACCTCAATCCACGCGGTCTTTCCCTTGGCAACGGAGACTTTGACCTTCGTGACCTCGTTCTCTTCCTTCTTGGCCGTCGTCGTGGTAGCGTCCGAATCAGTCGACTCATCCGTCGCCTCATCGGTGTCATCGTCCTCGTCGACCGTTTCGGTCTTCTTAGAAGACTTCTTGGTCGTCATCTTGGTAGCAGTGGGCGTCTCGGGCGTGTTCTCGGGCGCCGAAGATGCGCAGCCACGTAGAAGCACCACGATGAGCACAATCAACAGCAGCACAACGGCACCGATGCCGGCGTAGACGATACGCGGAGCGAGCCCGTTGTTTTGAGGAGTACGTGATCCGCCGCGTCCACGACCGGAACTGCTGCGGCCGCTTCCCTGAGGCATACGACCGCGATTGCTATCGGAACGGCCGCGATAGCCGCCCTGGCCCTGAAGGCTGCGCTGACCCGAGCGGGGCGCAAGTTCACCGCGGCCTTGATAGCCACGCTGGACCGAACGCGGAGCCGAAGAGCGCTGGCCATACGGCTGTGATTGAGAGCGAAGACGCGGCGTCACCTGCGTGGTATCGGCATCCGAATAGCCACCGCGAGAGCGTCCCATAGAGGCACCACGGTAACCGCGATCGGAATAGCCGCCGTCGCCGTAGCCGGCACGAGGGTCACGCGCCACGCCGCGGGCAGCGGGAAGTGCACGGTCCTCGGGCATCGGCGTACTGCGGAACCGGTCACGCTGTGAGCGAATCTCCTCGCCCGAACCCGTCTCAGTAATATAACCGGCCTGCTGAGGACGCTGTCCATAGCGGGTTGAACGACCGCCCTGAACCATCAGGAAGCGCCCGTTATCGACCGAGGAACGCGAATTGACGTAGCCGGCGGCGTCCTGAAAACGACCGCCCTGCTGCGACGTCTCGCGTTCGTATGCCATCAGGTCGTCAAAGTAGGCATTGACGACCTCGCGCGGATTGAGGCCCAAAAAGCGAGCATAGCTCGAAATCATGCCCTGCGCATAGCCGCGCGGCGGCATCGAAGCAAAGTTACCGGTCTCGAAAAACTCGATGATCTGCGGCCTGATTTTGATGGTGTTGGCGACCTGCTGAATGGAAAGGCCCATCCGGCGACGCTGCTCGAGCAGCATGTCACCAAAGCGTGCAGCCATCAGAATCCTCCAAACTCACGATCTTCACGTGCCATCTCGGCGTCGACAGATTCCAGCGCGGCAAGCCCCTCCTCGTCCAACAGGACCTCACGCGGCTTGGAACCGTCGGGCGGGCCGACGACACCCTTTTCTTCCAGCATGTCCATAATACGCCCGGCACGCGCATAGCCAACCTTCAGACGACGTTGCAGGCCAGATGTGGAGCCAAGCTGCGATTCCACCACAATATGGGCGGCTTCCCAAATGAGCGGATCATCGTCTTGCGGCTCGGCTACTCCGGTGCGGACAATACCGCCGCCACCCGCCATGGACATGGAAGCGGGCGCCACGGCAGACAGAATCTCCTCGTGGTAGTCGGGCTCGCTCTGCGACTTGACGAACTCGACAATCTCGTTGATTTCGTCATCCGAGACAAAGCAGCCCTGGATACGGCGAGGCTTGCCCCAGTCGACCTTGGAGAACAGCATGTCGCCCAAACCGGTGAGCTTTTCGGCACCCATCTGGTCAATAATGACGCGCGAGTCGATGCCCGTGGCGACGTTAAAGGCGATGCGGTTGGTGATGTTGGCCTTGATGAGGCCCGTCACCACGTTGGAGCTGGGGCGCTGCGTAGCCACGATAAGGTGTATACCGGCGGCACGGCCCAGCTGGGCGATACGAACGATCGAGGCCTCGACATCCTTGCCGGCGACCATCATCAGGTCCGAAAGCTCGTCGATGATAATGACCAGATAGGGCATCTTTTGGGGCGGGTTGTCGTAATGCTCAAACTCGCCGGCGGCCTGCTTTTCGTTGTAGGTCGAGATCTTACGCACGTTGAGACGCTCGAAGACCTTCAGGCGACGCTCCATCTCGGACACGGCCCATTGCAGAGCGCTCGCGGCCTGCTTGGGCTCGGTCACCACGGGCACATAGAGATGCGGCAAACCGTTATAGCCCGCAAGCTCGACGCGCTTGGGGTCGACCATGATCAGGCGAACGTCCTCGGGAAGGGCTCGCATGAGCAGGGTCGTGATGATGGAATTGATCATCACCGACTTACCAGAACCGGTCGTGCCGGCGATCAGCAGGTGGGGCATCTTGGCGAGGTCAGCGACGACCGGCGTGCCCTCGGCATCTCGACCGATGGCCAGCTCGAGCGGACCGCCCTTCACATAGGGAAGCACGTCGCCCAGGTTGACGTTCTGGCGCTTGCGATTGGGAATCTCGCTACCCACAAGCGAGGTACCGGGGATCGGGGCAAAGATGCGCACCGACTGAGCAGCGAGCGAAAGCGCGATATCGTCCTCGAGGCTCGAAATCTTGCTCACGCGCTCGCCCTCGCCAGGTTGCAGCTTAAAGGTCGTCACCGTGGGGCCGGCGATCCAGCCGACCACGCGGGCACTGCGGCCAAACTCAAGCAAGGTGGATTGCAGTGACTCGGCAGTCTGTTCCAGCTCCTTGTCAGATGACGCGGAGGACGCCGACTGCGGGTTGGCGTGCAGGATCTCGAGCGGCGGAAGCTTAAGGCCGTCCTCTTCTTCGCCCTCGTTATCCGCGGGGGCATTGTCCGCTCCCCCATCGCTCGAAGTAGACGCCTCGGCAGCGCTCACAACAGGCGCATCGGCAACCTTGGGATGCTTGAGGAAATCAGGGATTTGAGGGGCGGCCGAGACGGGATTCACGGCAAACGGCGGTTCGGACTCGTCGACCTTGTCCGGATCGTACTCCATCGAATGCTGGCCGGTCACCTGACCGCGCTTTGCCTGACGACGCGGCAGCAAGGTGGTTTTAGCAGTCTCGAGCGGGGACTCGTCGTCCTCGACATCACCCTCGGTAAGCTCAATCTCGCTCTCGGACCAAGACGGGTCAGGCTCACTCGTATTGAGTTTGGGAACCGTCTTGCCCTTCTTGGCATGACGGCGCGGCAGCAGCGTCGTCTTAGCGCGCTCGGCCTCCACGGCATCGGACACGTCGACAAACGGATCCTCGTCGTCATCGTCATCGTCCAAAACCGGGGCCGCATCGTTGCCCATGACCGTGGTCACGGCAGCATCGGAGCCCTTTTGACGAAGAATGCTCAGGTGCGGACGGACAACGCCGGGCACCGACAGGGCTTCGTCGTCACCCCACGGACTCGCGTTGACGTCGGCACGACGGCGCTCGGCAAAATCGGCCGCACGGTCGCGGGCAGAGCGCAAAACGCCGCCCACCGAAAAGCCGATGATGACAAAGCCAACGACGGCCAGACCCAACAGGACCACCATCGCGATAGGCTTACCCAGGGCATTCTGCAGCGCGCTCGCAATAAACGCACCGATGTAGCCACCCGCGGCGGACAGGTTTTGCTGCGTAAACATAAGATCGCACGAGTCGCTCGTACCCGGCACCATCAGCGAGAGAATGGAGACGACGGCGATAAAGACCACGGCACCGCCCGCAACAGAGCGCACGTTGAGCGGCGAATCCTCGCCTAAAAAGAGAGTGGCGGCAAACAGCAAAATGACAATCGGCAGCACGTAGGCGCCCAGACCAAAGCCCAGGTGGTAGAAACCGGCAACCGCAGCCGTAACGGGTGCGGTCGCCGGCGAAATCACGGCAATGAAGGACGCAATCGCCAAAACGGCAATGACCACGCCGGCGATATCACGGTTGGCCGAAGGCTCGACCAGGGGCTCAAAATCGTCGAAGTCGGCCTCGTGGCCCTTATTGGCACGAAGATGGGAACCGGCACCCTTAGCAGATGCCGGTTGGTTGTTGGCTTTATTGCCTTTGGCGTTTTGTGCAGATCCGCGCGCCAAACTAAACCTCCATGACGACCGGGATGATCATCGGACGAGTGCGCGTACGGCTCCAGATAAAGTTAGAGAGCGAGTCGCGCACGGCCTTGCGAATGGCATCGGAACCGCTGCTCGTAAAGCTGAACTTGCCCTTCTCGATCGTCTTCATGATAGACGCCGAGGCGTCGTCGGAGAACTGATCGTCGATGGCAAAGGAGACGCCACGGCCCGAGAACTCGATGGCCTCGATCTTCTTGTGCTTGAGCGAAACGATAGCGACAGCCGTGACCATACCGTCGTTGGCAAGCTTCTGGCGATCGCGCAGAACGATAGGGTCGGTATCGCCGATTCGCAGTCCGTCAACGTAGACGACGCCGGACTCGACGGGCGTACCGCGCTTGACGATACCGCCACGCATCTCGAGCGTATCTCCGTTGTCGAGGATAAAGATATGATCATCCTTGATGCCCATCTTACGGGCAAGCTGGGCATGGGCGCGCAGATGCACGGCCTCGCCGTGGACCGGCATAAAGTACGTAGGCTTGGCCATGGCCATCAGGAGCTTGAGCTCCTCCTGGCTACCGTGACCCGAGACGTGAACGAGGGCGCGGTTCTTATCCCACACGTCGCAGCCAAGCTTGGCGAGGCTGTTGACGACCTGCTGAACGGCCTTCTCGTTACCGGGGACCGGCGTTGCCGAGAGGATGACGGTATCGCCCTCGTGGATGGAGAGCGTCTTGTGCTCGCCGTTGGCCATGCGCGAAAGGGCCGACAGGGGCTCGCCCTGCGAACCGGTGCACATGACGACGATCTTGTCGTCGGGCAGGTTATCGATATCGAAGGCATCGATGATATCGGCGTCATCGATGTTGAGGTAACCGAGCTCGCGCGCCACGCGGGTGTTGGTGAGCATGGAACGACCGGTCACGACAACCTTGCGGCCGCACTTGCGAGCGGCGTCGCAGATCTGCTGCAGACGATGGATGTGGCTCGAGAACGACGCGACGAACACGCGGCCCGGAGCATTCTTGATGGCATGCAGCAGATTGGGGCCAACCTCGGCCTCGGACTTGGTAAAGCCGGGGACCGTGGCGTTGGTGGAGTCGGACAGCAGCAGGTCGATGCCCTGCTTGGCAAAGCGGCTGATGGCGGCATAGTCGGGCGTGACGCCGTCGATGGGCGTCTGGTCGAGCTTAAAGTCGCCGGTGTGCATAACGGTGCCCTGGTTGGTGCGGATGAACACGCCCAAAGCGCCCGGGATGGAGTGCGTCATCGAGAAGAAGTCGAGCGAAATGCCACCCAAATTGACGTGGCTGCCGCCCTTGACCTCACGGAACTTGGGTGCGCGAATGCGGAACTCGGAGAGCTTGCCCTCGATAAAGCCGAGCGTCAGCTTGCTCGAGAAGATGGGCACCTTGTTGTTGAGATCCTGGAGCAGATACGGAAGCGAACCGGTGTGGTCCTCGTGGCCGTGAGTGACGACGATGCCGCGGAGCTTTTCCTCGTTCTCCAGAACATAGGTGTAATCCGGGAGTACCAGATCGATACCGGGCTGCGAGTCATCGGGGAACATGAGGCCAGCGTCGACGAGCACCATGTCGTCGCCGCACTCGAAGACCGTCATGTTCTTGCCGATGCCGTCAAGGCCGCCGAGCGGGATGATCTTCAAGGGAGATGATTTTTTAGCTGCCATAGGTGAGTGTTGTTTCCTTTCTACGAAACGGGTCTGGAACAACCGACGGGGCGCTTCTGGCAAACCGACCGTCGGGAACGTACAAACATGCATCACAGAGTCGATGCAGTAACCACAGTATGATACCCATTTGCACAACAACAGACCACCCATGCATCAAAGCCCCATCTGAACCGGTCTATCCCGCCGGGAATAGCAAAAGGGCGACCCCTGTCCGGAGTCGCCCTTGCGGTGCTGCTTATGTGCGGCTGTTACTCGGCGTCATGGTGACGACGGGGCTTGCGGCCTCCGTTGTCGCCAGGACGGCGCGGACGGTCGCTGCGCTCGGAGCGCTCGCGACGCGGACGCTCACGGCGCTGGAAGTGCTCGCCGTCGCCCTCGGAGGCACCCTCGGCGCGAGCCGGGGCCTCAGGCTTGTCGAGACGATCGAGCGAGATCTTGCCGCGATCGTCGACCTCGATGACGACGACCTTGACCTCGTCGCCCACGTTGAGGACGTCCTCGACCTTCTCCACGCGACCCTTGGCGACGCGGGAGATGTGCAGCAGGCCGTCCTTACCGGGCAGCAGGTTCACGAAGGCGCCGAAGGGCTGGATGGAGACCACGCGACCGGTGTACTCCTCGCCCGGCTCGGGAACCTTAATGATGAGCTTGATGCGCTCGACGGCCTGATCGACGGACTCGCCGGTGCCGCCGACAAAGACGGTGCCGTCCTCCTGGATGTCGACCGAAGCGCCGGTCTCGTCCTGGATGCCGCGGATGACCTTGCCGCCGGAACCGATGCCGTCGCGGATCTTATCGGTCGGAACCTGGATGGAGACGATACGCGGGGCGGTGCTGCGCGTTGTATGACGCTGCTCAGGGATCACATCGAGCTTCTTCTGCAAGATGAAGGCGCGACCCTCCTTGGCCTGCTGCAGGGCGCGGGCCAAGATGTCGAAGGTGAGGCCGGTAGCCTTGTTGTCCATCTGCAGGGCGGTGATGCCCTCGGTGGTGCCGGTGACCTTAAAGTCCATGTCGCCCAGGAAGTCCTCGAGACCCTGGATGTCGGACAGGACCACGGTCTTGCCCTCCTCCTGGATCAGGCCCATAGCGATACCGGAGACCGGGCGCTTAATGGGCACGCCGCCGTCCATAAGGGCGAGCGTGGAGCCGCAGGTCGAAGCCATCGAAGAGGAGCCGTTGGACTCCATGACCTCGGAGACCACGCGGATGGCGTAGGGGAACTCGTTCTCGTCGGGGAGCACCGGAAGCAGAGCGCGCTCGGCCAGGTTGCCGTGACCGATCTCGCGGCGCTTGGGGCTGCCCATGTGGCCGGTCTCGCCGGTGCAGAACGGCGGGAAGTTGTAGTGGTGCATATAGCGCTTGCCCTCGGTGGGCTCGATGGTATCCAGACGCTGGCTCTCGTTGAGCATACCGAGCGACAGGACGGAGAGCACCTGGGTCTGACCACGCTGGAACAGGCCGGAGCCGTGAACGAGCGGCAGGTAGTTGTCCTTCACCATGATGGGACGGATCTCGTCGGCGGCACGGCCGTCGACGCGCTCGCCGGTCTCGACGACCAAGGTGCGCATGGCCTTCTTCTCGAGCTTCATGAGCGCCACGGGGATCTCGCGCTCCCAGGCGGCCTGCTCCTCGTCGGTGAACTCGGCGCGGATGGACTCCTTCAGAGCCTCGACCTTACCGATGCGGGAAAGCTTGTCGGCGTCGCGCAGGGCAGCGGCCATCTCGTCGTAGTGGGCGAAGATGCGCTCCTGGACCTCCTCGACGGGCTGGTCAAGCGGGTACTCCTTCTTGACGATAGCGCCGTTGACCTGCTCCCACTCGGCGACGAACTCGTCTTGGGCCTGGCAGAAGGCAGCGAGGGCCTCCTGACCAAACTTCATAGCGGCGAGCATGTCGTCCTCGGAGATCTCCTCGGCGCCGGCCTCGACCATCGAGATGAAGTCGGCAGAGCCGCCCAGCTCCAGGTCCAGGTCGGAGTTCTCGCGCTCCTCATAGGTGGGGTTGACGATAAACTCGCCGGTCTCCACATTGCGGCCGATGCGTACGCAGGCAAGCGGGCCCTCGAAAGGCACGCCGCCAAGCGTCATGGCCAGGGAGGCACCCATGACGTTGATGACGTCGAAGGGATTAACCTGGTCGGCGACGAGCGAGGTGGCGACGATATGCACCTCGTTGCGGAAACCGTCCGGGAAGCTCGGGCGGATCGGGCGGTCGATCATACGAGCCGTGAGCGTGGCCTTCTCGCTGGGACGGCCCTCGCGCTTGAGGTAGCCACCCGGGATACGGCCGGCAGCGTACATCTTCTCGTTGAAGTCGACGGTCAGCGGGAAGAAGTCGTAATTCTTGCGCTCCTTGGAGACGACCACGGTGTCGAGCATCGTGGTGTCGCCCTGCTTGACCAGGCAGGCGCCGGTGGCCTGCTTGGCAAGCTCGCCGGACTCAAAGGTGTAGGTCTTGCCGTACAGCTCAAAGGTCTTGGATACGAGTGTCATTGTTCTCCTTTACCCCACAGGCCCCTTGCCTGCGGGCTTCTCATGTGACGCGGGCCCCCTGCCCCCGCCACGCTGTAGAGCGTGATTGTTCACGCCCTTACACAAAAAGAGCGCCCCGCTGCGCAGGACGCTCTTAGCATGCACAAATCCTTACTGGATGTTGTCGCGGATGCCCAGAGCCTTGATGAGCTCACGGTACTCGACGATGTCGTTCTTCTTAATGTAGGAGAGAAGACGACGACGACGGCCGACGAGCATGAGCAGGCCACGACGGGTGTGGAAGTCCTTCTGGTGGGACTTCATGTGCTCGGTCAGCTCCTTGATGCGCTCGGACAGGATGGCGACCTGAACCTTGGGGTTGCCGGTATCGACCGGGGTGTTACCGAACTGGGCAGTCAGCTCCGCCTTGCGCTCTTTGGAAACAGTCATTGTTTCACCTTTCGTTTCTTGTCGCCCTCGGGCGACGCTATTCGCCTCGGACTGGGAAGCCGCCGGTGGAGCGAGCATCCAAGATCGAGGTACCAACAGGTCGGTATGTTACCACAAGCAGCCCGCGACTGCGCATCATCACCGACCCAACATGAATTCCATCGCACGGAGGCGCTGATCGGTGTGCGTCGCAGCCCAAACATGCGAAAGCCCCAACAAAAAGGCAGCGGTATGGGGATCGACCCTCTCGGCCATGAGTGCATCGAATGTCATGGACATGAGGGCGCGCAGCCACGCGACCTCACCGGTCGACACCAACTCGGCACCCGGAACGCTCGACGCGCACGACCCGCACAGAAGACCGCCCGCCCGGGGCGAAAAATACGACAGCATGGGGTCTCCGCACAGCACGCAGGCAGAAAAATCGGGTCGATAGCCAACGTGCGATAGCAGCTTAAAGACATATGCCGCCACAAGCAGATCCATATGCGCCGTGTCGAGCCCGCTGCCCACCAGGGCAAGCGCCCGCTGCGTGATGGCAAAGGTAAACGGATCCTCGGCATCCTCGAACGAGCACACACGCGCAACCTCGGCAATCGCGCTGGCGGCACAGGTCGTCTCGTAGTCAGGAGCAGCACCGAGCGGCGCCTCAATAAGCTCCGCCTGAGAAACAACGTCGAGCGACCGTCCATGCGCCAATAGCATATCAACGGTACAGAACAGCTCACAGCGCGCCGCCAGGCGCCCACCGGGTTTGCGGGCGCCCTTTGCCACGGCACGCACCTGCCGTCCCCGTTCGTCGAGCATCGTCAAGATCAGGTCGGTTTCCTTGAGCTTCGTCTTATCGAGGACGAGCACCTTTGTGCGATATGTGCGAGAGCCTGCCATGAATGCCGAGGCTTAATCTTCGGCGTTATAGCCAAAGCGGCGGATCTGCGCCTCGTCATCGCGCCAGCCGGCCTTGACCTTCACGTCGAGCTCCAAAAAGACCTGAGTGCCAAAAATGCGCTCAAGATCGCGACGAGCATCGATGCCGATATGCTTGATCATCTCGCCGCCCTTGCCGATGATGATGCCCTTCTGCCCCTCGCGCTCGACGTAAATCGTGGCGTGCACGCGCAGGACCTTCTTAGTCTGCTCGAGCGCGTCACAGATGACGCCCACGGAGTGAGGGATCTCGTCGCGGGTGCGACGCAGGACCTTCTCGCGCACAAACTCAGCCACGAGGGTCTCGTCGGACGCGTCGGTGCCCATGTCCTCGGGGAACCAACGCGGGCCCTCGGGCAAGAAGCGAGCGACGGTCTCGATAAACGCATCGACGTTGAAGTTCTTGACTGACGACGTCACGATCTCATCGTCGTATTCCATAAGCTCGTGAGCGGCCTTGAGCTGCTCCATAACCTGGGCGGGATCGGCCTCATCGGCCTTGGTAAGCACCAGGACCTTTTTGGAACGAGCGTTCTTGACGCGCTCGGCAACCCAGGCGTCTCCCCTGCCGATGGGTTTGGTGGCGTCAATCAGAAATGCGACGACGTCTACGTCATTGAGCTCAAACAGGGCACTCTTATTAAGCTCGGAGCCCAGGCCGTCCTTGGGCTTGTGGATACCCGGGGTATCGACGAAAACCAGCTGATAACCGGGGCGGTTGACGACGGCGCGCATACGGCGGCGGGTCGTCTGGGCCACCGGAGAGGTGATGGCGACCTTCTTGCCGTAACAGGCGTTGAGCAGCGTGGACTTGCCGGCGTTGGGGCGACCGACCAGGGCCACAAAGCCGCTGCGGAAACCGGGTTCCACGTCGCCAAAGCCCGCGAGGCCCTCATCCTCGTCGCACAGAGCATCGAGTTCCTCGTCGCTCATGCCCTCAAACGGATCGAACTCCTCGACCTCGTCAAACGAATCGGCACCTTCAGCCTCGTCCAGGACCTCGTCATCCAAAACTTCACCGGTAGGCTGCATATTGTCGGACATGGGAATCCCTTTCTAAATAAAGTCGAGCGCGTGGGCAAAGACAAGCAAGCCCACGATCGCGGCGGTAATGGAAAGAACGTATACAGAGGCAGCGGCGATATCCTTCGCGCGCTTGGCCAGCGGATGCAGCTCCTGGGTCGCCAGGTCGACAATCGCCTCCATGGCGGTATTGCACAACTCGCCGTGAATCACCAGGCCGCAGCAAATGATGACCGTAGCCCACTCGGCAATATCGAGCCCCACGATGCAGCCGGCAATGACGGTGCACACGCCCGCCGCGAGCATGACCTTGATATTGCGCTCGGTCTTGACGGCAGTGACGAAGCCCTCCATCGCGTATGAGAACGACTTTAAAAAGGACGGATGGTCCTTGTTCGATCCGGGAATCATAGACGGCTCCTAGTCGTGGGCATGATTGGTAATGGGGCCGACGTGGACGAGTTTGGGGTCCTCGCCGCGCTCAAGCGCCAGGTCGCGCAGGATGGCATCCTCGCGAGCCTCCATGACCTCGGCCTCATCGTCCTCGATGTGGTCGTAACCCAGCAGGTGCAGCATTCCGTGCACGAGCATCAGTCGGCACTCATCGGCGGGGCTGTTGCAAAAGCCGGGGGCCTGGCGGGCAATAACCTGCGGGGCCAGGATAATATCGCCGAGCTCGAGCGTTTCGTCGGCGGGAATGTCCTCGTCAAAGGCCGAGTCGCATTCAAACGAGAGGACATCGGTGGTGCGGTCGATACCGCGCCACTCGTGGTTGAGCTCGTGCATCTCGTCTTCATCGACATACGAAAGGGAAATCTCGACCTCACGCTCAACACCCTCGGCGGCAAGCACGACCTCGCAGATGTGCTCTACCTCCTGCGCGTCGAGCAGCGTATCGAGCTCGGCATCGTTGCTGATCAATACACTCAACGGGACTCCTTTCGGTCACGTGCGCGTTTCTCGCGCACATCATCATAAGCATCGTATGCCTCGACGATACGACCCACCAAGGCATGACGCACCACGTCGGCACGCTCGAGGTGCGAAAATGCGACATCGTCGACACGGCCCAAAATCTGCTCAATATCGGCAAGACCGCCGCGACGACCCACCAGGTCTCGCTGACTCAGGTCGCCGGTAATCACAAACTTGGAGTTAAAACCCAAGCGCGTCAGGAACATCTTCATCTGCTCGGGCGTGGTATTTTGCGCCTCGTCGAGCACCACGAAGGCATCGCTCAGCGTGCGGCCGCGCATGTAGGCAAGCGGGGCGATCTCGATCACGCCACGCTCCATAAGCTCATCGGTGCGCTCACGATCCATCATGTCAAAAAGGGCGTCGTAGAGCGGACGCATGTAGGGATCGATCTTTTCCTCGAGGGTGCCGGGCAAAAAGCCCAGGTTCTCCCCCGCCTCGACAACCGGACGCGTCAGAATCAGGCGACCCACCTCGTGACGCTTGAGCGCGGTAACGGCGAGCGCCATGGCCAGATAGGTCTTACCGGTACCGGCAGGACCCAGGCCAAACGTGATGGTATGCGAGCGGATGGCATCCACATAGCGCTTTTGGCCGAGCGTCTTGGGGCGAATGACACGACCGCGATACGAAAGCAGCACATCATCGCGAAGCGACGTAGCCTCGTGCTCACCGTCGCGCAAGATGGCCAAGCAACGAGAGACATCGTCGGCAGACAGCGTGCGTCCGGCGGCCGCCTCACGAAAAGCATGCTCGAAAAAGCGCGCCACGAGCTCGACCTCGTCCGGGTCACCGCTCACGGCGATGCTGTCGCCACGGGCGACCACGTGGGCGCGAACCAAGCTCTCGAGCGCACGAAGGACGCCGTCGCCGGCACCCAAAACGCGCGAAGGATCAATTCCCTCGGGAACGGTAAGTCTAATCTTCGAGGCTTCCATGAACCTCCCTGCGTGCATGGACCAAGCCGGAATCATCGACTCCGATGATAGCAACATCGAGCAGGCACGGGGCTGTGAGTCCACAGGTATCGTCAAGACGGGCATGATGGAACGAACCGAGCGTCAGGTTGTCGCCATACTCAAGTACGGCACGCTCGACGGTTCCCACGCGACGGCGAGCGTCGGCAATGGCGAGTTCCTGCGCCGCGGCCCTCATGCGGCGGCTACGCTCGGCCATAACCTCGGGCGGCACCTGGTCGGGCATGTCGGCAGCAAGGGTACCGGGACGCTTGCTGTAGCGGAACACGTGCATACGCGAAAAGCCCACACGGCGGCACAGTGCCAGCGACTCCTCAAACTCCTCGTCCGTCTCGCCGGGAAAACCGACGATGACATCGCACGAAAGGGACACCTGAGGCAAGTTGGCGCGAATCATGCGCACCGTTTCCTCGAAGGCCTCGGCGCTATAGGGACGGCCCATGCGATGCAGTGTCCTGGTGCAGCCGGACAGCACGGGCAGGTGTAAAAACGGGGCGATGCGCTTCGGATAGCGCGCCATGACCTTAAGCAGGGACTCGGAAATATCCATGGGCTCGACCGAGGAAATGCGCACATGCGGAATGGACGTGCGCTCCATGATCGCCTCGAGCAGCTCATCGATCTCGACGTGTTCATCAGTTGCGCTCTTACCATCGTAGGCGCCCAGGTTCACGCCCGTCAGCACCACCTCGGGCACGCCGGCCTCCTGGGCCTCGCGAACCTGCTCGAGCACGGACTCGACCGGCACGGAGCGCTCGGGGCCGCGGGCCTTCCACACAATGCAATAGGTGCAACGATGGTTGCAGCCGTCCTGGATCTTCACCCCCAGACGCGAGCGACCAAGTGCGTCGACCACCTCGCCGTCGCTGCAGGCGGGAACGTCATCGGACTCAACGCCCAGCACCTCACAGACGCGTTCGGCGACATCGATCTTGGACGGCTCGGCAATCACGCGGTCCGAAAGCTCCAGCAGCTCCTCGGGATGCAGATTGACCACGCATCCGGTCACGACCACATAGGGCTCGTTTGGATAGGCCAGCGCATGGCGAACGGCCTTACGGGTCTTGGCCTCGGCCTCGCCCGTAACGGCACAGGTGTTAATGACGATCAGCTCAGCATCCTGAGGCCCCACCATCGCAAAGCCCAGGCGCATTAGATCGGCAGTGATACGGTCGGACTCAACCCGGTTGACACGGCAGCCGAGGTTGACGACAGAGATATGAGGTGCGAGCACGCGGGCTCCTTAATCGAGGATATCGTCGAGGGCGCTCTTGATACGATCGGTCACGGATTTCTTACCGGATGCGACGTCATCGCCCATCTCGTCGGCAAAGGCGCGAAGCAGCTCGCGCTGCTTGTTGGAGAGATTGGTGGGGACGACGACGCGCATCTGCACGATCAGACGACCGCGCGAGCCGCCACCGCCGATACGCGGCATGCCGTAATTGTTGACGCTCACGGTGTCACCGTACTGTGTGCCGGCGGGGACACACAGCTTGACGACCTCATCGGGCATAATGCCCTCGACCTCGATCTCGCAACCGAGCGCAGCCTGCGCAATCGAGATATCGCTCACCAAGTACAGATCATCGCCATTACGCTTAAAACGCTCGTGGTCGGCGACACGCACGTTGACGATCAGGTCGCCCGAGGGCTCACCGCGAAGGCCCGCCTCGCCAAAGCCGCTCACGCGCAGCTGGCGACCGGTCGAAACACCGGCGGGAATATCGATGTCGATCTTTTCGTGCGAAGGCGTGCGGCCCTGACCGTCGCAGGTCTCGCAGGGATGGTCGATGACCGTGCCCTCGCCATGGCAGTCGGGACAAGGCGAAGAGGACTGAACCTGGCCCAGGAACGAGCGCTGGACCGTCGTGACATAGCCCGTGCCGTGGCAGCGGCTGCACTGCTTTTCCTGTGCACCCTCGGCCCTACCGGTGCCGTTGCAATCCTCGCAGGCAGCAAGGCGGTCATAGCTGATCGTCTTTTTGCACCCGAGTGCCGCCTCCTCAAGGGTCACCGAAAGGGAGATGGCCATGTCGCGGCCGCGACGACGCTCACGGCGATTTCGGGCGCCACCGCCGGCACCGCCGCCAAAGAACGACGAGAACAGGTCATCCATACCCATGCCGCCAAAGATATCGTTGATATCGACGTAGCCCGAACCACCAGGGCCGTCGGCAGTGCCGTAACGGTCGTAGTTAGCACGCTTCTGCTCGTCGGAAAGAACGGAATAAGCCTCGTTGAGCTCTTTGAACTTGGCCTCGGCCTCGGGGTCGTCCGAAACGTCCGGGTGTACGGTACGGGCCTTCTTTAGAAACGCGCGCTTAATCGTCCGCGCGTCGGCATCCTTGTCGACGCCAAGTACCTCGTAGTAATCCCTATTTTCCGACACGACCGAATCCTTCCGACTTTCATTATTGTCACAGTGCGTCCTATACCCAAGCTGGGCCGGCCGCAAACAGAGGGGTTGATGTTATTGCATTCCGTAAGGCGAAAGCATGGCACGCTGCGAGCAGCTCGCAAACCAAACCGACACGAGCGCAAACATAAATCCGTTGGCAAAACCGTTGGCAAACTGCATCGCGCCGCGCTTCCACCACAGCAGGCTGCGATGCAGCACGCCGTCCGAGAGCACCATGAACAGGCCCATGGCAAACGGAATAAAGCACATCACGGCAAAGGCCGAGAACACACCCGAGATGGCCGACAGCACCAAAAAAGGCGCCACAATGCCCATCAGGTAAAAACCGGTACGGGCCTTGCCTTCCAGGCGCTCGGCCTCAACATGGGCGCGGCCGACCAGATCGCCACCCGAGGCACCGTTGGTGCCGGCGTGACCCATACCGCTAATGCGAATCTCGTCGCCGTCGTGCGTGCCGGCAGGAAACTCAATCGTCTGCTCGGAGGTCACACGGGTTCGCCCGCTGCCGCCGCAATCGGGACAGGGGTCGGCAACGACCTTACCGGAACCGCCGCACTCGGGGCAGACCGACTGGAACGTGCCGGCACCGAACAGGAAGGACAGGTCGACGTCGATGTGCCCGCGACCGCCGCAGCTCGGACAGGTATGTGCATGCTCGGACGAAACAGAACCCGAGCCGCCACAGTGGCCACAGGTATCGAAGCGCGTATAGCGGACGGTCTTGCGGGCACCGCCCTTGGCCTCCTTGGCGTCGAGCTTAATATCGACGACCACGTTGGCGCCGTTCTCGGGATTATAGGCAGCCTGCCCTCGACGCGGCTGACCCCAGGCGCCACCAAAGGGAAAGCCGCCCTCAAAGGGATTACCATAACCTGCGCTGCCGGCGTAGCCGCCGCCATAGGGCGAAGCCGTGGGAGCGCCGGCGAAGGGATTACCCGAACGCATGGCGTCATAGCGCGCACGCTTCTGCTCATCCGAAAGCACAGCGTAGGCCTCGGAAACCTCTTTGAACTTTTCCTCGGCATCCGGCTCTTTGTTGACGTCCGGATGGAGCTTGCGTGCCTTTTGCTGGAAGGCCTTCTGTATATCACGCGAGGTGGCGTCCTTGGAGACACCCAAAATCTCGTAGTAATCTTTTTCATTCATCGTCGCCATGCGCGGCAACCTCCTGCTCACAGCAGCGTATATATTGCGGTAATTCTACCCGAGCGGCCTAAGCTAGACCCCAAAACAGCTCGAACAGCACATTTCCATCGAGCCAGCCCAAGTGGGTGGGCGCTAAGCGGGCACAGACGCGACCCGCGATAACGTCTTTCAAGGTGACGCTCCCAGCATGTCCTTCAACATGATCGGGCACCCAAGTGGCAAGGCCCAACTCGAGAGCACGGTCACAGGCCGCCGCCAACTCATCTGCAGCGATCACGCTTGCCGAGCGAACCAACAGGTCGGGCCCAATGCCACGCGTCATGCGGCAGGCGAGCATCAGATCCTCGGCCGCAGCCTCGCGCTGCGACAGATACTCGGCATCAAACGCCGTCGCATCATCGTCACGTTGCACCAAGCGCACGCGATACGCATCGCCGCGAGCAGGCACGTTGGGAAACAGCCCGGCCAAGCGATCGAAATCCTCGGCATCGAGCATACCGGCGGCAGAGCGGCCCAAGCCCAGATAGCCCTGTCCGGTCCAATAGGCAATGTTGTGGGCGCACTCATGGCCGTCGAGCGCGTAGCTTGCCACCTCATACGGGTGATAGCCGGCCGCACCCAGGCACTCACGCGCCGCATCCATGCACGCAGCCTGAAAATCCTCGTCGGGCTCGAGCGACTCGTCGTGACACGCCATGCGGTAGAGCGGCGTGCCCTCCTCGAGCGCGAGCGGGTAAACCGACACGTGATGCGGCGCCGCCGCCAACACGCCATCGAGCGTGCGCTGCCAGCTTACGTCGGTCTGCCCGGGAAGTCCGCACATCAGGTCGCAGGACACATCGAGCCCAGCGTCCCTCACCGCGGCGATGGCTGCAAGGGCGCGGTGCGAATCGTGGATGCGGCCAATCGCGGCAAGCTCGGCGTTGTCGAGGGTCTGAACTCCCAGAGAAATGCGCGTGACGCCCACCCCGGCAAGCGCCGCAGCAAGCTGCGAAGTCAACGACTCAGGATTGGCCTCGCAGGTAAACTCAACGAGCTTGCACCACGCAGAGATACGTCGGGCAAGTTCTACCAGACGCTCTCCCGCCAGCGACGGCGTGCCGCCGCCAACATAGACGGTGCGGATCTGTGCAAGCGCGCCTGCGTCGCCAAAGGCATCGAGGCGCGCATACAACTGCTCAAAATAGGCATCGAGTGCAGCGCACAGGTCGCACGGAGCAAAACTGCGCGAGTCAAAGTCGCAGTACCGGCACTTTTGGGCGCAAAACGGAACATGCACGTACAGCGCGGTAACGGCCACCGTTAGGCCTCCAGCGGATGAGCGGGCACCGACTCGCCGGCGGCAAGTGCGGCCTCGCAGGCCACCACATCGCGCTCGATATCATCGACCAATGCCATGAACTCCTCGTATGTGGAGCAACGCACCACTTGGGCGCGCCAGGCCGCAGCATGAGGCATCCCCTTTAGATACCAGCTTGCGTACGTACGGGCACGCGACATGAGCGGCAACAGCTCGTGCGTGAGCGTCAGGTGCTCGCGCAGGGCATCCAGGCGCTCGACCGAGCTACGTACCGGTACCGGCGTGCCATCGAGCGCAAGGGCGCGGGCATCGCCGAACACCCAGGGATTGCCATAGATACCGCGCGCGATGAACACGGCGCTGGCGCCGGAGTTGCGCAGATGCTCCGC
Organism: uncultured Collinsella sp.; assembly: GCA_900547125.1. Classification (GTDB taxonomy): domain Bacteria; phylum Actinomycetota; class Coriobacteriia; order Coriobacteriales; family Coriobacteriaceae; genus Collinsella. The sequence goes on along the minus strand of URFU01000003.1, from coordinate 9,425 downwards.
GGCATCCTCGGCGCAGAACACGTCGCCCGAACCGATAACGGGAATCTCGACGGCGTCGGCCACCTCATCGACGACCGACCAATCGGCCTGGCCCGTATAGAGCTGCGTGGCACAGCGACCATGTACCGCCACCGCAGCGGCCCCTGCCCCCTCGAGCATCTGGGCAAACGTCGCGGCATTGCGGTCTTCGGCGTAAAAGCCCTTGCGGATTTTTACGGTCACGGGCACGTGCGCCGCGCCTACCGCCGCCTCGACAATCTGCTCGGCCAGCTCAGGCGCGCGCATAAGTGCCGAGCCCTCGCCCTTGGTAACGACCTTGCGAGCCGGGCAGGCCATGTTGATGTCGATCAGCGACAGGCGATCGCCAACACGCTCCTCAACGGCGGCGACGGCGCTCGCAAACTGATCGGGCTTGGAACCAAAGAGCTGTACGCAGATCTGCTGCTCCTCGTCGGCCGGTAGCACCAGGCGCCACGTCTTATTGCTGGCATAGGCAAGACCCGCCACGCTCACCATCTCGCTGTAGGCAAGATGGGCACCGCGGCGGCGGCACATGATGCGGTAGGCGGGGTCGGTCACGCCAGCCATGGGAGCCATAAGGAACGGCTGCTCGGCATAGGCAGCCAGCAGCCGCGTACTGTATTCAGATAGCGCCATGAACCTTCTCGTCAACCTTGAGGCTCGCCATAAAGGCCTCCTGCGGGACCTCGACCGAACCGATGGCCTTCATGCGCTTCTTGCCCTCTTTCTGCTTCTCGAGCAGCTTGCGCTTACGCGAGATATCGCCGCCATAGCACTTGGCCAAAACGTCCTTGCGGCGCGCCTTGACGGTAGAGCGGGCGATAATCTTGTTGCCGATGGCGCCCTGAATAGGCACCTCGAACAGCTGACGCGGAATGATTTCCTTGAGCTTGTCGCACAGACCGCGGGCCAGGCCATAGGCCTTGTCCTTGTGCACGATAAACGAAAGCGCGTCCACCTCGTCGCCCGAAAGCAGGATATCGAGCTTGACGAGCTCGGAGGGGCGATACTCGTTGAACTCATAGTCGAGCGAGGCATAGCCCTTGGTGCGGCTCTTGAGCTGGTCAAAGAAGTCCAGGATGAGCTCGGCGAGCGGCATGTCAAAGCGCATCTCGACCGATTTGCTCGTGAGATGGATCATGTCGGTCGTAATGCCGCGGTGCTCGATAGCGAGCTGCATGACGGCGCCCGTATACTCGGGCGGGCAGATAATCTTGGCCTTGAGGTAGGGCTCCTCGATGCGCTCGATGCGCGTAGCCTCGGGCAGATCCTGCGGGCTGCGGACATCAATCATCTCGCCGTCGGTCTTATAGACGTGATAGTCCACCGAAGGGCTCGTAGCAATGAGGTCAAGGTTGAACTCGCGCTCCAGGCGCTCCTTGACGACCTCCATATGCAGCAAGCCCAAGAAGCCCACGCGAAAACCAAAGCCGAGCGCCACCGAGGTCTCGGGCTCCCACACCAACGACGGGTCGTTGACATGCAGCTTATCGAGAGCGTCACGCAGGTTCTCGTAATCCTTGTTGTCGATCGGGAACAAGCCCGTGTAGACCATGGGCTTGGCCTCGCGATAGCCGGGAAGCGGCTCGGGGCAGGGATTCGACGCCCAGGTAAGGGTATCGCCCACGTGCACGGCCTCGGGATCCTTCAGACCCGTGACCACGTAGCCCACCTCGCCAACCGTCAGCGCGTCAACCGGCGTCTCGGCGGGGCGCTTGACGCCCACGCCGTCGACCAAAAAGTCGCCCTTGGCCTGCATCATACGAAGGGTATCGCCCTTTTTAATGGAGCCGTCAAAAACACGGACCGTGGCAACGACGCCGCGGTACTCATCAAAATACGAGTCCAGGATGAGCGCCTTGAGCGGCGCGTTCGCATCGCCCTTGGGCGGTGAGATCAAGAAGACGATAGACTCCAGCAAATCGTGAATGCCCTCGCCGGTCTTGCCCGATACGCATACGGCATCGTCGGCGGGAATGGCCAGATCATCCTCGATCTCGGTCTTGACCTCGTCGGGGTGTGCAGAGGGAAGGTCAATCTTGTTGATGGCGGGCACGATATCCAGGTTGGCGTTCATGGCGAGCGTCGCGTTGGAGACGGTCTGCGCCTCGACGCCCTGCGTGGCGTCGACGACGAGCACCGCGCCCTCGCAGGCAGCCAGCGAGCGCGAGACCTCGTAGGTAAAGTCCACGTGGCCCGGCGTATCGATCAGGTTGAACTGATACGTCTCGCCATCGTCAGCGTCATAGGAGACGCGAACGGCATTGGACTTAATCGTGATGCCGCGCTCGCGCTCGATATCCATGGTGTCGAGCAACTGCGACTCCATGTCGCGCTCGTCGACGGTATGGGTGAGCTCGAGGATACGGTCACTGATCGTGGACTTGCCATGGTCGATGTGCGCAACGATCGAGAAGTTGCGGATGTGGGAAATGTCAATTGAAGTATTCATGCGGACTATCTTACCCGAGCGGTACAAAAAATGGAGCCTGTTCCATAAAACAGGCTCCATTTATGCGCGTAATCTGTGTGGTGTGAAATTTACAACTTAGGCGTTGATGCTGTTCACGAGCTTGGCAAGACCGGACTTGCGGTTGGAAGCCTGGTTCTTGTGGATAACATGCTTGGCGGCAGCCATGTCGAGACGCTTGGTGACGATCTTGAGGGCAGCCTGGGCCTTCTCGGCGTCGCCCTCGGCGACGGCGGACTGGACGTGCTTGGTCAGCGTCTTGAGCTCGGACTTGACAGCCTTGTTACGCATGCGAGCTGCCTCATTGGTGCGGATACGCTTCTTCTGAGACTTGATGTTTGCCACTTCTGGAGTTCCTTTCGAGTTCCTTGCAAAAAATGTATGACACCTCTGAGACACGGTGAGGTCATGCAAGCGCCTACTATAGCACGCTCCCCCTCAAAGGGATAGAACGAATTTGTCAAATAGGCAGGTATCATCACGATTTTCTCAAGATGTTCGTAATCCAGAGCAAAAGCGCGGTCTCCGAATCAGCCGAACCCTTGAGCGCGAGCTCCACATCGACGGCACCCTCGAGCGCGGCAACGAGCTCGGTCATCGAAAAACGACGGGCCCAGGTAAGGTGATTTTTGACCTGCCAGGCCTGAAGCTTGAGCGTCACGGCCAGCTCACGACCCTGTCCACGCGCATCGAGTGCCTTGGCGACGATAAGCTCGCGAATGCGACCGCATAGCAGCGTGTAGGTCCACACATAGCTCTTGGCGGGCAGCAGCCCAAAGAGCTCAAGCGAGCGGCGCATATCGCGGGCCGACACTGCGTTGAGAAAGTCCCAGGGCTGAACTTCGGCCGTGCGCATGATCCAGCGCTCCACATCGGCAAGCTCAATTTGCGGCGCCTCGACCATCTGGGCAAGCTTGGCCAAGTCGTTATCGAGCATGCGGGTGTTCTCGCCCGAGCGCGAGACGAGCTCCTCGGCAGCAGCCGTCGAGATGGACTTACCGCGCTGCGTCGCCATCTGCTGAACGCGGCGCGGCAGTTCCCAGCGCTTGGTACCCGAACAATCGACGATAGCCTTCTTGTCGATCTTGGCGATTGCCTTATACAGGCGCGTATTCTTGGCAAGTGAGTCGGCAATAATGAGACAGACCGTCGTGGGGCTGGGACTTGCGAAGTACTCGACAAGCGGTTCCGAGACCGCCTTGGCAAGCTTGGAGCAGCCATCGAGGATCACCAGGCGAAACTCGCTGCCCATGGGAAAGGTATTGAGCGAGCCGATGATCGACTCGATATCGGGATCTTTCGTCATGTCGCGTTCATCGAGGTTGAACTCAACCATACCCGACTTTTCCAAGCGAGCTTTCATACGCGAGACGGCGTGGTCGCGCTTGACCCCATCGGTACCGACGATCAGATATGCCGGCAGCAGACCGGTTTCGGACATTGCGCTCCCCTCTCGCACACACTCGAATTCGTACCGTGCCATTTTAGCCCAGGGGTCCACCGCGCGCCAACGATGTCATCACGGCCGCTGGCATCGCATCGCCAAGCCCTTCGCGGTCGGCGTGACGGTAATGTCGCCGTGTTCGATGGTGCATGCGAACGCACCACCCGCTTCCTTAACTGCATCGATGCAGGCATCCGACGGATGGCCGTAACGATTCCCCTCGCCGGCGCTCGCGATAGAGAACTCGGGCTTAAGCGTGCCCAGCAGGTCTGTGTCGACGGAAACTTTTGAGCCATGATGCCCCAGCTTGAGCACATCGATATCTCCCACCTCCTGTACAAACTCGCGCTCCTGATCGAGCTCGGCGTCACCAGCAAGGAGCACGCGCAGGCTCTTGCCTTCCTGAGCGTAGGAGAGCAGCAAAACAAGAGAGTCCTCATTGCCCTCGCCATCCACCGTGTCAAACGGCCACATCACACGAGCCCGAAATGCGCCGATATCGACCGTGTCTCCGCGAGCCACCTGCCGATACGTTACACCCGGGCGATTCAGGACCTCAGTAGGCGCGCCGCCAAGTGCATCGGCCGCGACCGCAATGGTTCCAACCGAAAAACGATCGAGTACGTCGGGAAGACCGCCCCAATGGTCTTCGTCCCAATGCGTCACGAAGACGGCGTCGATATGGTGGACGTTATTGCGAACCAACGCCGACACCACGCGGTCATCGAGCCCACAGTCGACGAGTGCCACGGCGCCACCCTGACGAACCAAAATCGCATCGGCCTGGCCAACATCGAGGACCGTCACCGAAGGCGGCGCGCATCGATCCCAATAGACATACGGAACACCCGCTGCAAGCATCAAACACAGCAGCCCCACTGCCATGGGCCGCGCGCGGGGGCGTGGCCACCAGACCAAGAGGGCCACCAGCACAAACGGCACCACGTATACCAAGGGCGTATCGGGCGGCACGTTTACGGATGCACCCGGAACGGCAGCAAAGAGCTGCTCAAAGAACAGGGCGCAGCGAGCGACAATCATGGGCACCACGAGCGCCCCGTGACGCAACAGCGGAACAAGCGAGCAGGGTGCCAGCACAACCGACGATGCGAGCAGCACGCTTATCACCGGACCGATCACGGCATTTGCAAGCGGGGCAATGCGCGAAAACGTCCCAAATGCGGGAATGGTTACGGGAAGTGTCGCGAGTTGTGAGCACAGCGTGACAGACAAAACGCTGGCGACACCCGATGGCATGCCCAGCTCGCCCAAGGCGTAGGTGGCGTAGGGGCAAAAACAAAGGATGGCAAAAACACTGACGCACGAAAGCTGAAAACCCATTTCGAACAATACCGTCGGACGCAGCAACACAAAGCTTGCCATGGAGACGAACAGCGCCGAGAGGCCAAGCCGACGACGTCCGGCGCTGATGGCGACAAGCGTCGCCGCCACCATGCAGCACGCGCGCACGGCCGAGGGAGAAGCGCCCGTAAAAACGGCATAGGCAGCGAGGGCCAGCACCAACAGTCCCCGCTGCAGCCCACGAGAGAGGCGAGTCTTTTGCAGGGCGCTCTCAATCACAAACCCGACGATGGCAAGATGGCTGCCCGAGACGGCGACGAGATGTGCGGTGCCCGTTACCGAAAACCAATCGCCCGCCGGCTGGGCGCGCAGCTCGGCCGAGCGTCCGCAGACAATGCCGGCAATGAGCGAGCGCGCCGGATCGGTCGCGGGCGCGATTACGGCAAGGAGCTCGTTTCGAAGCCTGGTCAACGGCCCTAGAGAGCCCTCATCAACCGATACCAACCGGATGACCTTAACCTTTCGAAGCTCGCCCCGAAGCACGCGTGAGCGCCCATACGCATCATTCTCAAAGCGCGAAATTCGACCGATAGCACGTACATGCGAACCGGCGCCGAGCTCGCGATCACGCGACAGCCATACCTGACCCAAACGCTTTTCGCCCGCATACGCATCACAGGGAAAGGACTACACCCCGTCAGAGCTGGACGTATCGCCCTGTACATAAAATTCGAGACTGCTCGCAGCCCGATTATCCAGTGCCTTCGATGCGCGCAGCGCCCCTATCGCCCAACCCGCGGACACTACCGCTCCCGCCACGAGGCCGAGGGCCGCGGCATACAGCCATCGCCTCCACCGCACAAGGCGCATGCAGGACCGAGCCAATACGATGCACCCTGCTGCCGCAACGGGAATGGCCATAAGCAATGTGACGGGCGCCGCCCGCTCTCCCAGCAGCGCATCGGCCGCCATGTTAAGCACTAACCCACAGCTCGCACACAAGCCGGCACAAAGGGCTATCGTCCACGGCATCAATGGGCGCGGTGGCATCACATGCTCGCGCTCGGTCGCACTCATACGCAGATGCAATCTTTAATTTTGGCGAGTTTCTTCTCACCGATCCCCGATACGCGCATAAGGTCATCGACCGAGGCAAAGGCCCCGTTTTGCGTCCGTTCGTCGATAATTGACTGGGCCATAGAAGGCCCGATGCCCGAAAGCGTCTGCAGCTCCGCCGCACTTGCCGTATTGATATTCACAAGTCCCGACGAAGACCCTGTACCAGGGGTCGTGGAAGCACTGCTTTCGGCGGCGCCGACGGCCGCAGCCGTTTGTTGCTCCCCTACCGTCGGCACATAGATCTTTTGACCATCGGTGATCTTGGACGCACGATTAAGCCCTGTCACATCCGCCTCGGCCGTAAGCCCTCCGGCGGCATCGATCGCCTGGGATACCCGCGCTCCGTCTTTGAGCCGGTACACGCCAGGCTTCACAACAGCGCCATCAACATCGACGTACACCTCGGCAGCAGAAGAGCTCTTGGCAGACGGCTCATCGGCATCGTCAGGTGACGCATCCCCGGCCCCGCGCGCATCCGAGGCGCTCGCCTCATCACTACGCCCAAACGATACGTCGCTGGAGTGGCCGCCAAAACTTGCCATCGCCAAGCCGCTCGCGGCGGCAATAACAACCAGGATCGCCACGACCACCGCCTTATGGACGAGCAGTTTTTCTGCCCAGCGATCCATACGTTTAACCCGTTCGTGTTGCTCGCGCTGCGCCATAGCAAACACCTCCCAACACCATCGTGTCAGGAAACGAACGCCACAGCCCCCGCACGCCCACACCGGTTTTCGCGGTCAAACCAAAAGCTGACCAAAACCTTGCGGAAAAGTGTCCATTTATTCAGGCACACGTCGACAAATGAACCGCTTATCGCCTAATGCCCAGATAGAAAAAGACCGACGATGCAAAATCACCGCCGGTCTATACACAACATTATTCGTGATCTTGGTAAATCTCACGTGGAGCGAGCTCGGAATGTTTGCGTTTTAAGGTCTTAGGGGCCTTATACGTGTTGCTCTCGAAGTCGATATACTCGGTCTGTTTGAGCAAACGCTCAATCATCTCCCCGTGATCGAACAGCTCCCAGGCCTCATGCACGGCATCGAGCTTGGCATGCGTCTCGGGACGACGCGGCATAAACAGCGTGCAGCAAACGGGAGCAGCCTCGGTCGAGATATCGAAGGTACCGATCTCCTCGGCGCGCGCGATGATCTCCTGCTTGTCCGAACCAATCAACGGGCGGAACACGGGGATCTTGCCGGCCTCGTTGCCGGCCATGATGTTCTCGCGCGTCTGGGCGGCAACCTGACCGAGCGACTCGCCGGTCACGATGCCCTTGTCCCCCTCGATTTGCGCAATGCGCTCGGCAACCGAATACATGATGCGACGGTACATGATCACGCGCAGGTTGCTGGGGCAGGCGACGGAAATCTCGCGCTGGCAATCGCCAAACGGCACCACGTACAGGCGGCCGATCTGGACACCCGGCTCAAGCGCACGGAAGATGTCCTGCACCAGGTATTCACTCGTGTCGGGCGTCTGCGGACGACCGGAGAAATGCACCGGCACGCACACCGCGCCGCGACGCGCGAGCATCCAGGTCGCCACCGGAGAATCGATACCCGACGACAGAAGCGTCACGACCTTGCCGGCAGAACCCACCGGAAGGCCGCCAACGCCGCGCTCGGAGCGCGCATACCCGTAGACACTACCCTGAACCACCAGAACGTGCACCATCGCGTCGGGGTCGTGCATCTGGACCTTTTTATCGGGGAACGCCTCGCACAGTACCTCGCCAACCTGTCGATTGATATCAATCGAGGTGAGTTCATAATCGGTGTTAGAGCGCTTGGCATGTACCTTAAACGAGTCGAAGGGGCCAAACTCACGCAGCGCCTTTACAGCCGCCGCGCAGTACTCCTGCGGGTCGCGATTGGTGTGATAGGCCAGGGACACACGGGCAACGCCGGGCACGGTGCGGATAACGCGCGCCGCATCGTCGGCCTGATGCTCGTTAAAGGTCACGAGGATATAACCGGAAATTCGAGACACGGCGTTCACGGAAAAGGCGGCCAAGGCCGCCTTGATGTTATCCATGAGGATATGCTCAAAATGTGCGCGGTTCTTGCCCTTCAGTCCAACCTCGTGATAGTGGACCAGGCAGACGCGGGCTGCCATTTAGGCTGCAGCAACCTTGTGGCCGAGCGCTTTCTCGTAACGGGCCTCATCGTAGGAGATGTCGCCGTCGACAATCTCGTCCATAGCCATCGAGATGGTATCGGCACCGGAGAGTGCAATGGTGATGTCGTCGACATCCTGAACGGCAAGCACGCGGTTATGTTGGCCGCGCAGCATACTATTGATATCGCAGGCACGCTTGGAGGCAAGCGAAGCGAGCAGGAAGCGGTTGTGATCGGTCTTCTCCAGAAGATCGTCAATGCAAGGCTTTACAACGGACACGGACCTCAGATCCTTTCATGCATATCGAGAACGCGAACGAGCTCATCGGTCGCGCGGTCGAGATCGTCATTCACCACGACGTCGTCGTAGCGGTCGGCAAGGGCAAGTTCATCGGCGGCGTTTGCCATACGCAGCTCGATCGTCTCGGGCGTTTCGGTACCGCGACCGACCAGGCGATCGCGTAGCACCTCGAGCGAAGGCGGCTTGATAAAGATCAGCACTGCCTCGGGGAAACGCTCCTTAACCTGCAAGGCACCCTGGACATCGATCTCCAAGATCAGAGACGAACCAGAGGCGAGCTTGGATGTGACCTCGCTCACCAACGTGCCGTAGCAGTTGCCGTGGACCTCGGCCCACTCAACAAACTCACCGTTTGCCACGCGGCGGTCGAACTCCTCGCGCGTCAGGAAAAAGTAATTGACGCCGTCGACCTCACCTTTGCGTGGTGCTCGCGTGGTAGCCGAAACCGTCAGGCCCAGGTTCGAGCGGCGCTCGCGCACACGAGTGACGAGCGTGCCCTTGCCTGCACCTGACGGTCCAGAAATCACAAAGAGCTTTGAATCCTGAGCGCTCACTTATTTGGTCAGCTGCTCGAGGAGCTGCTCGCGCTGACGGACACCGAGGCCCTGGACGCGACGGGTAGCGGAGATGCCGCGCTCCTCC
>URFU01000002.1 GCA_900547125.1 uncultured Collinsella sp. | reverse complement strand
CTGGTCCATGCGCTCACGGGCCAGGTCGACCTTGGCGCGCAGGTCATCGGTCTTGGCGTCGACCATCGGACCAAAGTCGCTGACCGCGGCGCGAGCCTCCTCGGCACTGTGCTCGTAGGTGTCACGCATGTTGTCCCAGGCGTCGGTGGCGATATCGGCGGCCATGGCGCGGGTCTCGGCACCCGAGCGCGGGGCCAGAGCAACGCCGATGATAGCGCCGGCGGCAGCACCAAAGAGCGCACCGGAGACAAAGCTGAAAGTCTTTCCCATGATCATTCCTCTCCTGCGGGCACCTCGGCGCCCACCGTTTGAATGCTGTCCATTATACCCGCAGCACAGCGCTTGCCGTCTTGCTCATCTGCGTACGGTAAAGGCGCAGGTACATGATGGTGATAAGCGGGTGAGCCTACTCCTGCGGCACGACCGGCATGGCCACCGTAGCGGCCGGATCCTCGCCGGCGCCGTCAACGAGCGGCAGCGCTCCCTCGCGCGCGGGGACAGCCGGAGCCGTCGCCGCGCCACCGTAGACGGCAGCGGGGGCCTCGTGGCTTTCGGCGGTCGCGCCCTCGGTATCGATTGCCTCCTGCGGCTCGTCGTCAAAGCTCGGAACGCCTTGGGGCTCCGCAGACTCGGGCTCAGCAGGCGCCTCGGCAACGGGCTCGGTGTCGGCGTCGGCAGGAGCGTCGCCCTCGGGCGCATCCTCGGCCTCGTCTTCGGCGTTCGCGGCGGCGACGGCCTCGTGCGGGTCCTTGCCCTCGGCCTCGGCACGCATGCCCAGCACCAGGTTGCGCAGGCCCGCGACCGTACCGTCCACATCGGGAGCGGGCTGGTCGGCATGCAGGTAGGCCCAATCCATCATAAAGGTCGCCGAAGACAGCGCGCCGATGGCCAGCGCGTCGTCGGGACACGAAAGCTCGACCTCAAAGACACGCTCATCGTGCTCGCTTACGCGGGTGCGGCCGCACGAAATGCTGCCAGCGAGACCGGTCTCGTTCATGAGCTCGACCGTCACGTGCTCCAGCAGATGGCAAAGCTCGGTCTGGCCCATGCAGTCCTGGAACTCGCGACCGGAATCGCCCAGGCACAGGTGCTTGGCAATCGCGGGCACCAGGTAATACACGCGCGCCGTGGCCTCGATGTCCTCCGAAGTCATGGGCGGCATGCCGGGGTTCACCAGCACATGCGCGCAGATCTTGTCCTCGCTGACGGTGACCTTAAGGATGTTGAACAGGCCTGCCATAACTCTCCCCTACTCTTCCTTGCCCTACTCGTCGCCATCGTGCGGGTCCGCAGAGCCCGCGCCCGACGCCGCCGGCTCGTCTGCCGAGGGCTCGGAATCCTTCTTATCGGTTTCGGCCGGAGCGATCACGCGAATGAGCGAGATGCGCTGGCCACGCATCGACTGCACCTTAAACTTGTACCCCGCAACCTCAAACACCTCTCCGATGTCGGGCACCGAGTCGCAAAGCTCCAAAATCCAGCCGGCGATGGTCTCATAATCATCGCTTTCCTCGAGCGGCCAACCAAGCTCAATCGCGTCATCGCACGAAAAACGCCCATCGACGAGCCACTCGCGGCGCGAAAGGCGCGTGAGGTACTTGTTGTCGGGATCGAACTCGTCCTCGATCTCGCCCACGATCTCCTCGACGATATCCTCGATGGTGATGATGCCGGCCGTGCCGCCGTACTCGTCCACGACCACCACGATCTGGTCGTGCGAGGTCTGCATCTCGGACAGCAGCGGCAGGATGTCCTTGGTGTCGGGCACAAAGGTGGCGTCGCGCAAAAAGTCGGCGATGGGCTGGTCGCCCTTGCCGTCGAGCGAAGGCTGGATCAGGTCCTTGATGTGCGCGATGCCGGCGACGTTGTCGGGATCCTCGTGATAGACGGGGATGCGGCTAAAGCCGGTCTGGCGCATGGCGGACAGCACGTCGGCGACCGTTTCGTCGTCCTCGCACATGGTGGTGTCCACGCGCGGCACCATGACCTCGCGGGCAACGGTGTCTCCCAGGTCGAAGATCTCGTGGATCATGCGCTTTTCCTCGTCGAGCAGGTCGTCCTGCTCCGAGACCATGTACTTGATCTCTTCCTCCGAGACGTTCTGGCGGTCATCGGCGCTCTTGATGCGCAGGATGCGGGCCAGGCCGTCGGAGCAGGCACCGGTCAGCCACACGAGCGGACGGGCGATCTTTTGAAACACCGAAAGCGGCCCCACGACCTGCTTGGATACGCCCTCGGCGTTGGCGAGGCCGATGCGCTTGGGCACGAGCTCGCCAATCACGATGGACACAAAGGCGACGGCGACGGTGATGATGACCGGCGCCAGGCCGCGCGCGATGGCAGAGAGTGGCGCGATGCCAAAGCTCATGAGCCACGTGGCAAGCGGATCGGACAGGCTCGTCGAGGCGACGGCGGATGAGGCAAAGCCCACGAGCGTGATGGCGACCTGGATGGTGGCGAGCAGCTGGTCGGAATCGGCGGCCAGCTTAATGGCGCGCTCGGCGCGTTTGTCGCCTTCCTCGGCCTCGTGCTCCAGCACAGCGCGCTTTGCCGTGGTGAGCGCCATCTCGGACATAGAGAAGTAGCCGTTGATGAGGGTTAAAACGAGGGTGGTGATAAGGGAGATGGTTATGTCCATCGGGAGTTTCTCGAACCTCCAAGATTCGGGACGTTAGGGTAAAACGTTGATTACGGATACGGCAATTGCGCCGGCGCCCAAACGAGGACGCGGGCGCGCAGGCATGGTCGCTAGATTACGAAAAGGATCACCGCCATGAACTGGAAGATGCTGCCGGCGAGCACCCACAGGTGAAACACGCTGTGCAGATAGCGCACGTTTTTGGCGATATAGAACGGCACACCCGCGGTGTAGCACACGCCGCCGACGGCGAGCAGGGCAAGTGCCACGGGGTTGAGCAGCAACACGAGCTCGGGCAGCTTAAAGACAACGAGCCAGCCCATCAGCAGGTAGACCAGGCCGCTTACCCAGTGCGGTTGACGCTCACGCATAAAGCACTCGAGGGCGATGCCGATAATGGCGATGGCCCATACGGCAAAGAACAGCGCAGGGCCGCCGTCGTTTGCGAGCGTGATGAGGCAAAACGGCGTATAGCTGCCGGCTATGAGCAGGTAGATGCAGCTGTGGTCGATAATGCGGAACACGCGCTTGGCGCCCGCGGGCTGAATCGCATGGTAGAGCGTGGAGGCTAGGTATTCGAGGATAATGCTGACACCGTAGACAATCGCCGCGGCCATGTGGGCCGGGCCTCCGCCGCGCAGGGCAGCGAATACGATCAGGAGCACCAGGCCCGCGATACCCAGCAGGCAGCCGACACCATGGGTGACGGAGTTCATGATCTCCTCGCCCACCGTGTAGTGTGGAACGGCCGCGGTCTTGGGTCGCGGCTTAGAACTGTCGCTCGAATCGGACATGCCGGTTACATCCTCCAACGTAAAGAGTTCACAACACTATATCAAAGCGTCTAGGTACGTGCGAAATTTGCACCATACGTGACCCTTTGTTTACCCATTCTTTGCCTGTTGACGCATCAACGGCGAACGTCCATAATGCGCTTGCATTAAATGTTGACGTATTAACATCTTATAGGAGAATACCGCATGGCTCAAAACGCACGTTCCCATCGAAAGCTCAAGATAGCCGGCATTGTTGCGCTGGCGCTCGCTGTTACGTTGCTCGGATTTGCCGGCAACTTTTTGTTTGACTTTGCCCTGAACCCCCAGGCGCCGTACACCATGAAGATGATGCAGGATGGCAAAGACGACAAAAAAGGTGAGCAGCCGGATGCCGAAGAAACCGAGGCGCGGGCGTGGTTTAAGGAAAACCGCGAGAGCAGCAGCCTCACCGCAGATGATGGAACCGAGCTTGCCGCTTGGTATTTTGCCGCGTCGGAGAGCACGCACGACTACGCCGTCTGCCTGCATGGATATACCAACGAGCCCATCGGCATGGCCCGATACGTCAAGCGATTCCACGACCGCGGCATGAACGTGCTCGCGCCTGCCGCCCGCGCCCACGAGCGCTCCGGCGGCGACTATATCGGCATGGGCTGGCCCGAGCGGCTCGATGTCGTTGCATGGATTGGGCGGATCGTTCAGGCTGACCCCGAGGCGCGCATCCTGGTCTTTGGCGAGTCGATGGGTGCAGCAACTGCCATGAACGTCGCGGGGGAATCTCTACCCGCAAACGTGAAATGCATTATCGAGGACTGCGGTTATACGAGTGTTTGGGACGAGTTTTCTCTACAGCTCAAGGACGTGTTCGGCCTGCCCAGCTTTCCCTTGCTCGATGTAGCAAACTTGGTGTGCAACGCGCGCGCGGGCTACGACTTCCATAAGGCGAGCAGTGTGGAGCAACTCAAACACGCGACGGTTCCCATGCTGTTTATCCACGGCGACAAGGACACCTTTGTGCCGTACGACATGCTCGACCAAAACTACGATGCGTGCGCCAGCAAGGTCAAGCAAAAGCTCACCATCCATGGCGCCACCCACGCCAAGAGTGCGCAAGTTGACCCCGAGCTCTACTGGAACACGGTCAACAACTTCCTCGACGAGTATTTTTAGGCGAATAGCAACGTCTGAGGCTTTATCTAACCCCCTATTTTCGGAAGTATGCGGCAAAATCTGGAACTGCCGACCAGACCACAGTTTTACCAACAATTTATCAGGGGTTTTGTTGCCAAAAAACGTCGTGTGCTCGGCGGTCTCGAAATTTGCCGCATACTTCCAAAAAGCCGCCCGTGAGCGCTGTGCCCACGGGCGGCTTTTGCTCTACTTGCGCCAGAAAAGCGCTTGATTTGTCCAATAACTAGGCGCTACTTGACCTCGATGAGCTCGTACTTGCTCGTGCCCAGGCCGATCTTCTCGGCGTGCGCGATGCAGGTGCGCCAGTCGGTGTCGGGATGCGTGATGCAGAAGGGGTCCTTGGCCTGATCGCCCTCCAGATGCTCGTGGTTGTGCTCCATCTTGGCCGCGCTATCGGTAAGCTCGGTGTTGGGCAGCGGCGCGGATGCCATGACGGCATCGGCACAGGCCTGGTCGATGGCGACCGGGTCGAAGCTCGCGAACATGCCGATATCGTTGACGATAGGCGTGTCGTTTTCGGGATGGCAATCGCAGTTGGGGCTAATGTCCATGGCGAGCGAAATGTGGAAGCTCGGGCGGCCCTGCACGACGGCCTTGGCATACTCGGCGATCTAGCAGTTGAGCACGTCGGCCGCGGCGTCATAGCCGGGCTTGATGCAGTCCTGGTTGCATGCCGCAATGCAGCGTCCGCAGCCCACGCAGCGATCGTGGTCGATGGTGGCCACGTGCACCGTGCGGGTGTTACCGTTGGCAAGCTCGCGCTCGCGGGCATCGTCAAACGAGATGGCGTCGTGCGCGCAGATCTTTTCGCAGGCACGGCAGCCAACGCAGTGCTCGGTCGCGACGTTCGGCTTGCCGGCGGCATGCTGCTCCATCTTGCCGGCGCGGCTGCCGCCGCCCATGCCCAGGTTCTTCATGGCGCCGCCAAAGCCGGCCTGCTCATGGCCCTTAAAGTGGGTGAGGCTGATCACGATATCGGCGTCCATGAGCGCCTGACCGATCTTGGCCTCGTGCACGTACTCGCCGCCCTCGACCGGGACGAGCGCCTCGTCGGTGCCCTTGAGACCGTCGGCGATGATGATCTGGCAACCCGTGGCATACGGGGTAAAGCCGTTCTGGTAGGCGGTATCGATGTGCTCGAGCGCGTTTTTGCGGCTACCCACATAGAGCGTGTTGCAGTCGGTGAGAAAGGGCTTGCCGCCCAGCTCCTTGACGACATCCGCGACGGCGCGGGCGTAGTTGGGGCGCAAAAAGCTCAGGTTGCCCAGCTCGCCAAAGTGAATCTTGATAGCGACGAACTTGTTCTCAAAGTCGATCTGCTCAATTCCGGCGTGACGGATGAGGCGCTTGAGCTTGTCGAGCTGGCTCTCGCGAGCATGCGTGCGCAGGTTGGTGAAGTACACCTTGGCGGGTGCTGCGGGTGCAGTTGCGGTCATAGATCTATCCCCTCGGTCTATATGGCGTTACAGACATAGAGGATGGTACCAGTTAAAGCAGAGTTAAAGTCAAGTACGGCACCTAGTCATTGGGGACAGACTTAAATGAGTAGTCGCAAGGGACACTCTTTCGCCACCCGGCAGTTGGGGACAGTCCCCAAGCGCCGGCATATAGGGACAGTCCTTGCCAACCCGACCGGCAGACTGGCGAATCATCGGCATCTGGTAAGAGGGACGCGCCGTCACGTTGTGGCGGCGCGCCTTGGTTTGGCGGCGCGTTCTGGCGCGGACCGCTAGCCCTTTCGCGCGACCAGATGCGCGCGGAATCCCTTCTGTGCCTCGAGCTTGAGCGGGGTGAGCCCGGATTCCTCGACGAGCGCGCGTAGCTCGGACAGCTTGAGAATGCGCACGTCGCCATGGCCCAAGAGACGTGCCAGCGGTAGCTCGATGTTGTTCATGAGCCAGACCGCGACATCGTTCGAGGTGTAGTCGCGAAGGACCAGTCGCCCGCCGGGCCGAAGGACGCGTGCCACCTCGGCGAAAAACCTCTCCGGATGCGGGTAGTGGTGGAAGCTGTTGGAGCAGAGCACGGCGTCGAAGCTCCGGGGCTCGAAGGGCAGTGCCTCCGCGTCTCCGACGACAAAGCTGACGTTATCGAGCTGCTTTGCCCGGGCGACGTCGATCATCCCGGGTGTGAGGTCGAGTCCAGTCAAGTGCTTGCTGGGGTACCGGGCGTGGAGCAGTTCTAGGACGGCTCCGGTTCCACAGCCCACGTCGAGCGCGTCCTCGAACGGTTCGAGCTCAAGTTCCTCGAGCATTTGCGGATAGTCGTCCTTGCACATCTCGTAAATGCCGGCATGGCCGGATTCGTAGACCTTTGCCGCCTCGGTGAACTCCTTGATGGAGAGCTGCTTGAGCTCCTCTGCCGATCTTGCCATGGGTCTCCTTCTGTTCGGGGATGTCTGACGTTGAGCGCGTTTGCCCACGTCGGGCCTGGCGGGCAAATAACGCGGGGGCGCCCTTCCTTCGGTTCGTGCCCCCGCGTGCGGGTGGTTCTCTATTCCTGGACCTTCAGCGCCTCGGCTAGGCTGACGCGCTTGATAGAGCGCGTGTGTAGCAGCGCCACGACCAGGTAGGTCACAAAGCCGATTCCTGCGCACGCCGCCATGGACCAAGCGGGCACGTAGATCTCGATATTGCCGTTGTAGGCGAGCAGCATCGAGCGGAAGATGGCCGTGAGCGAGCCAATAATGACCGGCAGGCTTAGCACGAGCGACACCACCACGCACAGTGTGATCGAGCGGATGTACAGATGCGAGATCTCGCTATCGCGATAGCCAAAGACTTTCATGTAGCTGATCGAACGGGCGCTATGGTCGATCACAGCCTTGGTCAGCAGGTACATAAACAGCAGGAAGATGAACACCGCAAGCCCAACCATCATGCCGATCATCTTGCTCATCATGCCGATGAACTGGTCACCCACGGCGCGCATGTCGTCGGGCGTGGTGTCGCCGGCAAAGTAACGAGCATCGAGGCCGAGCTTCTCGCCGCTCACATAGCCGTTAAAGTAGGCGGCGTCGTTGTCGAACTGCACGTTAAAGTCGTCGATGCTCATATAGATATTCATGTCCGACTTGGAGCCCCAGGCACAGCCCTTGCCCGCGTACTCAAGGGAATAATGCTCGCCCTCGTACTTGTCGCCGAGCGTGACCTTCTGACCCTCGCTCCAGCCAAACTTATCGAGCAGACCGCCGCCAAAGACGACACGCCCATCGCCGACGTCCAGCCCTTTCCAATAGCGCGAATCGGATGAAATGCCGTAGACGGAAATCGTCTCCTCGCCATTTCCATCGCCGCGGTCGTATTGCAGCTGGTAAACGGCGTATTTCTCGGCCTGCGCGATTGCACCCGCGTCGTTATCGGTCGTATTGACCGGGTGGATATCGTCGTTGTCAGTGTCGATCTTAGAGGCCTTGTCGATCAGGCCGATAGCCTCGTCGCGGTTGCAGCCGAGGGCATCGGCAAGGTCATCGAGGCGCGCGTAGAGCGCATCCCTCTTGTCCTGGACCTTGGCAAGCGCATCCTGCGCTGCGGCCAGGCTCTCGGCAGACGGAGCGCTGGTCGCGGCATCGGCTGCCGCCTGCGCAGCATCGGCCGCGTCGTCGAGCTCGCCATCGGCATCCTGGGCGGCGGAAAGCAGCGCGCCGTCAACCGACTGCAGGCGCTCGAGTGCCGACCACTGCTCGCGCTCCTCGGCGGTGCCCTCGAGCTCCAGCGGAGCCTTGAGCGTGTATTGGTGCTCGGCGACCAGGCTTGTCTCGAGGTTGTCGGCGTAGTGCGTCATCGTGGGCAGAATCGCCAGGCCAAAGAGCAGCAGCAGCGAGGCAAACGCAATGCCCACGAAGAGCGTGGCGAAGTTGCCCAGGTTGCGCAGGAAGATACGCAGGCGGAAGCGCGAGACAAAGCCCATGCGCTCCGGCAGCCGCAGGCCGCGCTTGGTGCCCGATTTGCCGCTCGCCTCGTGACGAAGGAACTGCAACGGCGTCTTGCCCATCTTGCGAAGCAGGCCCACCAGCGTAATGAGGATGAGCGCGGCGGCGGGAACCACGGCGCACTTCACAAAGATCTCCCAGCTCCAGTACACCTGGAAGGGCGGCAGGCTATACGAACCGTAGTAGAGACCGCGCATGGGCTCGGTAAAGAACGCAACGCCGAGCGCGGTGCCCAAAAGTGCCGCGAGCACGCCCACGATGGCGGGAAGTGCCAGGTAGTGCAGCACGATCTCGCGACGACGATAGCCGCTGGCGAGCAGCGTGCCGATGATGGCGCTTTCCTCCTCGATGGTGGCATCGGTAAGGACCACAAAGACAAACGCCATGATCACGATGATGATGTCGAGCAACGTCATCCACATCATGGAGTCGCCGTCCACGTCGTCGCGCGCATAGCCAATGCCCTGGTTGGAATCGGCATCGATGAGGTCATCCACGCGCGCATCGGCATCGGTGAGCGCTTCCACCATATCCTGCTCGGCATCGGTGCGGTCCGCGGTGGGGAGGTCGCGATCGGTAAAGGTAAAGGAGTACGTGTAGGCAGGTGCACCGCCGGCGTCCTCGAGCGCGGCAAAGCCGGCGTCGGTGACCTCGGCCACGCCATAGGTGATGGTGTTCACCGTAAAGTCCGAATTGTTGAGGAACAGCGCCTGGCTATCGGGCTGGGTCATGATGCCGCAGATGGTGTAGGTGCGACCCTCGAGCTCGACTTTATCGCCCACGGACAGGTTGTTATTGGTGGCAAAGACACGGTCGATGGCCACCTCATCGTCCGTCTTGGGCTCCTTGCCCTCACAGAAGGACGCGATATCGACCTTGGTACGGTGCGCATAGGTGCGCAGCGTACGCTTGGTGCCGTCGTCGCCGGCGGTCTTTTTGATGATGGCGTCGATGGAGAAATTCTTGTAGAGCGTAACGCCGCCGACGTCGCCGGCTGCATCCTCGGCCGCCTTGAGCTGATCTTTGGTGGCCTCGAAGGAGGTGGTCACGCGACCGTCCTCAATCGTGTACGCATCGCGCATGTCGTCGATAAGGCAACCGATGGAATGCGCCGCGAGCAAAAAGCCCGAGGTAAGGGCGATGCTTCCGCACATAAGCAAAAAGATGCCCAGGTACTTGCCGACATTGCGGCGCAGCTCGCGCGGGAGACGTTTTGCGAGAGGTGTCATGGCGCCGCCTACCAATCGAGCTCGGCGGCCGCGACGGGCGACTCGTTGAGCTCATCCTCGACGATGCGCCCGTCGCGCAGGCGCAGCACGCGATTGGCCATACGCGCGATGGCGGCATTGTGGGTAACAATGATGATGGTGCAGCCGTAGGTGCGGTTGACATCCTCCATGAGCTGCAAGATTTCCTTGGACGTCTTGTAGTCAAGCGCGCCCGTGGGCTCGTCGCACAGCAGCAGACCCGGGTTTTTGACGAGCGCACGGCCGATGGCGCAGCGCTGCTGTTGGCCGCCCGAGACCTGGCGCGGGAACTTGTTGCGGTGCTCGTAGAGACCCAGCGAACGCAGCAGGCCGTCGATGTTGAGTGGCTTTTTGGACAGGTGCGCCGTGACCTCGATGTTCTCCTTGATGGTGAGATCGGGCACCAGGTTGTAGCACTGGAACACAAAGCCCAGCTCACGGCGGCGATATTCGCCCAGGTCGCCGGCGTTGAGCGTGGTGAGGTCGCAGCCGTCCACCAGAATAGAGCCGGCATCGGCATCCTCCAGGCCGCCGATCAGGTTAAGAAACGTCGATTTGCCCGAGCCGGAGGGCCCCAGCATGACGCAGATCTCGCCGCGGTTGATAGACGTGTTGATGCCGTCGAGCACCGTCAGGCGTGCATCTCCATCGCCGTAGTGCTTTTTGAGATCCTTAACCTGGACGTAGGCTTCCTGCGTTGCCATGGTATCCCCCATTGTTAGCCTCGTACTACTTTATGAGGTAATAGTAAACCTTGGCGAACTATTTTGGGGCGAGACCTGAAATTTATTTCAGACTAGTCATTGGGGACGTTCTTAAATGACTAGGTGGCTAGACGCGGGATTTGGCACGTGCGAGGGCCAGGCCTGCGGCGGCGATGGCGGCGGCGAAGAGTGCCGTGACGCCCAGGTCGCAGGCGATGTCCCCCAGCACGGCAGACGTCAGGTCCGAGGTGAGCGCCTCACCGATCGCGTCGTTCACCCAATATGTCGGCACAAAGTGCGCCACGGTCTGCACGGCTGGGCCCATGAGCGACAGCGGCATCCAGGCGCCGCCCAAAAACGTCATGAGCATGCCGAGCAGATTGCCCACACCGTTGAGCAGCTCCTCGCGCGCACCCAGGCTCGACAGCGCAAAGCCAACGGCCAGCGGCGTGCACGCCAGGGCAAACGTCGCCGCCAGTGCCAGGCACACGCGCTCCACGCCGACCTCGGCGACCGCGCCGGCAAAGCCCACGACGCCCATCATGCTCGACACAAACCAGATGCAGACGGTGAGTACGGCGGCGGCCGCAAACACGGCAAGCGAGCGCCGGCGCTCGGAGATTGGACCGGCATCCATACGACGCACGCGCCCGGGCTCGTTCATGCCCGAGAACACCAGCCCCACCGACACGATGACCGACGAGATAATCGCGTACGCGCCAAAGTTGAAGTACGACTCGAGCGTGGCGGCGGCAGTCGAGTCGACCTTGACCTGCTCAATCTCGACCTCGGCGCGCTTGGCGGCAGCATGCTCGGCCGCCTTGGCGACGTCGCCGTTGGAGGCAGTGGGCTCAAGCGCCGCCGCAGCACCCGCGAGCGAGATCCAACGCGAGGCCTCGGCAGACGAAAGCGCCGCCGCCATGGTGCCGGCACCGTAGGTCACATCGAGCTTGGGCAGGGCCTGCCCCGCGCGAGCGGCTGCAACGAGGTCGCCTTCAAACCCCTCCGGGATAAAGAACACGCAGTCGGCGCTACCCTTGGCGCTGTTGCTCTTGGAGAGCGCGTCCGCAAGGTCGTAGGTGTCGTCGCCGACGCCCGTGACCAGCTCAAAGCGCGAACCCAGATGCTTGGTAAGCGCACGCGAAAGGTCACTGTCGTCGCGGTCGACCACGATCACGTTGGCGTCGTAGGGCTTGTACTCGGTAAGCTGCGACGAGTTCCAGCTCACCGACGCCGCGATAAACACACCCATGAGCGAGATGAACACCGTATAGATAAGCAGATAGAACGGGTGCGCCAGCGCCATGCGAAGCGCAGTCTTAAAGGTGCTCATAGCTGCTCCTTCCAAAGATCAGCGTGGCGGCGGCAACAAACAGCAGCGCCATAAGGACCAGCACGCCGGCGCGAACGGCAAAGGGGCCCAGGTCCTCAAAGAAATACAGGCGATTGAACATGTCGCAGATGAGCTTGACGGGGTTGAGCCAGCACTCGGCCGGGCAGGCGCGGGCGACGTCGTCGGCAAGCGCCATCGCCGGCTCGCCGTAGAGCCCGGCAAACAGGGCACACGTGGTGGCAAAGCCTGTGAGGATGCCCGACTTGGACGCCTTGCCGCCCTTAACGGGAAGCGTGCCCACAAAGAGCCCCAGGCCCGTGGCGGCAAGCGCGGACACGGCGCCGCCCACCAGACACAGTCCCTCGCGCCCGCCAAAGTCGACGCCCACGACCAGGCGCACGTAGCCGATCGCAATCGACATCGAAGCAAAGGAGACCAGCCACGAGCCCACAAAGATACCGGCCAGCGATGCCGTCTTGGAAAGACCGCCCACGCAGCGACGCGCGCCAAGGCCCGACAGATTGGGTTGCAAATCGACGACACTCAAGGCGGCAAACTCGGCAGACATCATCGCGACCAGGCCAAAAAGCGCGTAGTAGTAGATGACCGTGCCATCGGGCGTGGTGCGTGTCAGGCTTACGCGGTGGGTGCCGCCCTCGAGCGATAGGGCGCGCGTAACCGCCTCCGGGTCGGAGAGCGCCGCCGGGTCGTCTTGGGCAATCTGGGACATGAGCTCGGTATTTTGCGTATACGAGCTTGCCACCGTCTCCAGAATGCTGCGGTCGGTGAGCACCGACGACACGCGTGAGCCGTCATAGCTCGAAAGCAACGTAAGCTTGGGTACGCCTTCGGCGTCAACCGTATAGATGCCCGCGACCTCGCCGGCCTTAAGCGCACGGTTCGCATCGGCTGCATCGTCGCACTCGTGGATCTCGAGCAGCTGATCGTCGCCCTCCTCGTCGAGCGCCGTCGCCACGTCCTTAAAGGTCGAAGCGTCCCAGGCTTCGTCAGCGACAACGGCCACCGGCACCGGATTGACCGTGCCGTCTGAGCTCAGATTCGCAAACATAAACATGAACATCGTGGAAAGCGCGATGGGAAAGAGAGCACCCCAGACCCACGTGCTCGGCCGGCGCAGCAGCGCCTTGACCGTGGTGATGATGGTGTTGAACATGGCCGCCCCCTAGTCGCGCAGCTCGCGGCCAGTGATCTCGAGGAACACGTCGTTGAGGGTCGGCGGCTCGCTCCAGACGCGGCCGAGTGCCACGTCGGCGGCGCGCAGCGTGTCGAGGATGTCCACCAGGTTGTGCGGACTCGCTTCGCAGGTGCAGACGAGCTCGCCGCCGGACAGCTCAACCGAAAGCACGTGCTCGAGGGCGCGCAGCCGCTCGACCGTGGCGGGTTCGACGGCGCCCACCTCGACGGTCACGCGCTCGCCCATCTGGATCATGCGCTTGAGCTCGTCGTTGGTGCCCTGCGCCAGCACGCGCCCGCCGTCCATGATCATGATGCGGCTGCAAATTTGCTCGACTTCCTCCATGTAATGGCTGGTATACACCACCGTGGCGCCCTCGTCGCGCAGACGGCAGATGCCCTCCAGGATGGCGTTGCGGCTCTGCGGGTCGACTGCCACCGTGGGCTCGTCAAAGAAGATGAGCTCGGGCTTGTGCGCGATACCGCAGGCGATGTTGAGGCGGCGCGCCAGGCCACCCGAGAGCTTACCGGGGCGAAACTTGGTAAAGTCGCCCAGCCCGACAAAGTCGATGGCCTCGTCGACCAGCGCGCGGCGGCGCTTGCGGTCGCTAACGTAGAGGCTGCAGAAATAGTCGATGTTCTCGCGCACCGTAAGCTCGTCGAACACCGCCACCTGCTGCGGCACCACGCCGATGCGGCGCTTGAGGTCATAGCGGGCGGGCGTCATGGGTTCGCCGAACAGCTCGATGGTGCCTTTGTCGTAGGCGAGCAGCTGCAGAATACAGTTGATGGACGTGGTCTTGCCCGAGCCGTTGGGGCCCAGCAGGCCAAAGATCTCGCCGGGGGCGATGCTCAGGTTAAAGTGGTCGAGCGCAATAAGATCGTCGTAGCGCTTGACGAGGTTTTCGACGTGGACGATGTCTGTCATGAGGCGGCCCTTCTGTTGATTGCGGCCCGGTACGATTGCATCATCGCAGGAGCCGACGGCGCGCGCCAGTGAGCTTTGTCACGAGTGCGAGGGAACGGAGGCGAAACCCCCGCTCGCGCGAGCGATCGACGCCACTTTGCCGCGCGGGAGGAATGTCACGGTTGCGCAGGTACCCCCTACACTACGCGCGGCTTCGCGTACAATACCCGTATGAACAGGCTTTTCGACAAATCGATCGTGCTGGCGTGCTGCATTGCGGCCGCTATGGGTCTTGCTGTGGACGCTCGCCTGGTCGCGGCGTTTTGCCTTGGCGTTATTGCCACCTCGCTGGCCGAGCTCGCGCAGAAGGAACGCACGCACCGCACAAGCGAGGCCGCGAGCTGCGCTTACATCATCGCGGCCGTCTTCGTGCCGCCGTTTGTGCCGTTTGCACCTCTCGCCCTCTATGACATCGCACGACGCGTGCACCGTGAGCGTGCCTGGATCGCATTGAGCATTGGCTCCGTCTTTACCTTTGCGCTCGTCGCGGACCTTCGCGCCGACGAGCTCACCGCCCGAACGCTCCTGCTGACCGCCATCCTTTCGGTTGCCGCCACCTTGCTATCGCTACGTACCGCCCAGTTGGAGCGCGAGCAGCGGCGCATGCACCGCACCCGCGACGAGCTGCAGGAACGTGCTCTGGCGCTCGAAGCACGCAACCGCGATCTTGCCGACCGCCAGGACTACGAAGTCGAGCTCGCGACGCTCGCCGAACGCGCCCGCATCGCGCGCGAGATCCACGATAACGTCGGGCACCAGCTCACGCGCGCCTCGCTGCAGGCCGAAGCGCTGCGCGTGGTCCACGCCGACGAGCCCGGCGTCGCCGCCGATTTCGCCGACGTCAAACGCACGGTTGACGAGGCGCTCCAGCTTGTGCGCGCCAGCGTCCACGCGCTCAACGACAACGCCGTCGACCTTTCCGTGCAGCTCGAACGTATTGTTGAAGGCGCGCGCTCGGACGGCGGCCCGCAGATTGAGCTTGAAGTTTTGGCCGAACATGCGCCCGCAAACGTCGCCAACTGCTTTGCGGCGGTCCTGCGCGAGGCGCTCTCCAATACCATGCGCCACGCTTGCGCCCATGCTGTCGCCGTACGATGCATGGAGCATCCGTCGTTTTACCAGCTCATCGTTACCGACGATGGCACGGGCGGGGTCCAAGCAAGCAACCGCGGCGCCGCGGAGGGCATGGGGCTTGCCTCCATGCGCGAGCGCATCGAGGCGCTTGGCGGCACCTTCACCGCCGGCCCGCGTGCCGGCGCCGGCGGCTGGCGCGTGTTTGCCACCGTTCCCAAACAGCAAGGAGATGAGGACTGATGAGGCTCATCGTTGTCGACGACGACCGCTTGGTGGTCGATTCGCTCAAGATTATCCTGGGCGCCCAGCCGCAGATCGAGGTAGTGGGCACCGGCGCCAACGGCAACGATGCGGTTTCGCTCTATGCCGAACACGCGCCCGATATCGCACTGCTCGACATTCAGATGCCGGGGCGTGACGGACTTTCGGCGGCACGCGAGATCCTTGAGCGCGACCCTTCGGCGCGCGTGGTGTTTCTGACGACATTCTCGGATGACGAGTACATTGTGTCGGCGCTCAAGCTGGGCGCCCGCGGCTATCTGATCAAAACCGATGTCGCCGCCATTCCGCCGGCATTGGCGCAGGTCATGGACGGCAAACGCGTACTCGAGGGTAAGGCGATCGAGGACATCGATTTTGACGGAACGGGCATCGAGGCGGGCACGCCCCGCCGGCCCGCGGCCTTCGCCAGCCTGACCGACCGCGAGTTCGAAGTCGCAGAGCTCATCGCCCGCGGTCTCGACAACAAGGAGATTGCCGCCACCGCCTACATGGGCGAAGGCACCGTGCGCAACCACATCAGCTCGATCCTGGCAAAGATGGGCCTGCGCAACCGCACGCAGATCGCCATCGCCTACCTGCGAGGGTAATTACCCAGTGACCGACCGCCCCGGCAGAGTAAAATGGCTGTCACCGATTTAATACCATTTCGAAACTATGCCGGTTTACTACGATGAATCGCCCACCTTCGACCACAGCAAATTGCGCACTTGCAAAACCGCAGGTAGAGCGCTTTCAATATTTAGAAAAATGCAGTCATGGTCGGGGATGTCGAATTCATCGTAGTAAACCGACATAGTTTTGTTCGGGCGGCCCTGCACGAGCACCTCCACAAACCTCGCGAGGCCAAAATGATCCGTTTTCCTCCGTCCCCGAGGGATCAGGGGCTGGTACTGACATGGTGGCATTTCAAAACTACGCCGGATTACGGGGCTAAAGTCGGGGCCCTCATCCATACATTCATTTTTTCAAAAACGGCAGGCTATTTGCCTGCGGTTTTGTTTTTGCGATTTTCTGTATGGTCGGAAGTTCGCTATCCAGCCCCGTAAACCGGCATGGTTTTGTTCGTGGCGGCCCAACCGCGCGTTTAAGCGCGGGGCCGGTGGGGCATTTTTGCCCCACCGGCCCCTATTCCAGTTCTATTCCAGCGCTATTCCGACTTGGTTTCTACCGTGGGAGTCTTGTTCGCTGCAACTGGGGTGCGGGCGGTGTCCATAGTCAGGCAGTGTTTGGGACAGCTTTCGATACACTCGCCGCATACCACGCAGGCATACGGATCGATCGACCAGGTACCGCCCTTGCGATCGACCGCGAGCGCGCCCGCCGGGCAGCGACGCGCGCACATGCCGCAGCAAATGCACACGTCCATGTCATTGACGATGTGCCCGCGCAAGCGTTTGGGCGCCGCGAGCTCCTCCTGCGGATAGCACACCGTCACCGGCTGCTTGGCCATAGAACCCAAGGCCGTCTTGGCAAATGTCAGTAAACTCATGCCGCGCCTACCTTTCCGTGCAGCTAATGCAGGGGTCGATGGTCAGGATAATCATGGGCACGTTGGCAAGGAGCACGCCCTGCAGCGCATGCGTCAGACCCGCCAGGTTCTGCGACGTCGGCGTGCGCACGCGAAAACGGTCCAGATTCTTGGTGCCGTTACCGCGCACATAGTAATACGCCTCGCCACGCGGCTGCTCAATCACAACCTCGCCGCGCGCGCCGTCGGCCGGCGTGAGCTTGGTGCGCCCACCGATACCGTCGTGCGGGATCTTGCCCACAAGCTCCTTGATGATGTCCATGGCCTGCGTGACCTCGGCACAACGCACCTGACAGCGGGCATAGCAGTCGCCGTCGGTAGCAACGATAGGCTCAAACGCGGCCAGGTCCGCATAGGCGCCGTCGCCGAACATGCGCACGTCGTAATCCACGCCCGAAGCGCGACCGAACGGGCCGACCATCGACAAATCCAGCGCGTCCTTCTTGCTGATCACGCCCACGCCATGCAGGCGCTCGCCACAGCTGACGTCGTCCAAAAACGTATGCACCAGGGCCTCGTAGTCGGGACGCATGGCATCGAGCGTCTGGACAATACCCGCCAGCTCGGAGTCCTCGATGTCGTGCTTAAGGCCGCCGATCTCGTTAATCGAAAGGATCACGCGCCCGCCGCAAGTGCTCTCGAAGATCTTGAGAATCTGTTCGCGCAGCGTCCACGACCGATAGAACAGTGCCTCAAAGCCAAAGGCATCCGCGAGCAGGCCCAGCCACAGCAGATGCGAGTGGATGCGCGAAAGCTCATGCAGAATGGTGCGGATATACTGCACGCGACCGGGCACCTCGATGTCGAGCATGCGCTCGCAGGCGCTGGCATAGCCGTAGCTGTGGCCCACGGCGCAGATGCCGCAGATGCGCTCGGCGATGTAGCCAAACTGATGCATATCGCGCTTTTCGGTGAGCTTCTCGAGTCCGCGGTGCACAAAACCGATCTGCGGAATTGCCTCGATGACGCGGTCGTCCTCGATCACCAGGTCCAGATGAAGCGGCTCGGGCAGCACCGGGTGCTGCGGGCCAAACGGAATTACGGAGCGATGAGCCATGGACCTTACGCCTCCTTTTTCTGCTTGTCGCGGGCGGCCTTGGCAGCAAGCGCCGCGCGGACCTTGGCCGCTTTCTCGGGATCCATGGCGGCGAGCTTTGCCTCCATCTCGGCAGCCTTAAGTGCGGCCTTGGCAGCAGCTTCATCGTGCTGAGCATCGGAGCCGGTAGCCGCAGCGGACTGGGCGACGGCAGCGCCCGCAGCATC
The DNA here is from genome assembly GCA_900547125.1 of uncultured Collinsella sp. Taxonomy (GTDB): domain Bacteria; phylum Actinomycetota; class Coriobacteriia; order Coriobacteriales; family Coriobacteriaceae; genus Collinsella. The sequence continues at coordinate 33,757 of URFU01000002.1, read as the reverse complement.
GCCGGTGCCTGCGGCGCCCTCCCCCGCAGCAGCAGCGGCAGCGGCCTTCTCGGCCGCAGCCTCGCGCGCCTTGGCCTCTGCGGCGGCACGGACCTTCATGGCTTTCTCGCGCGCGGCCTTCACCTCGGGTGTGATAACGCTCATGGGCTCGGCAGTCGAGACCTGGTAGAAAAAGCCCTTAAAGTCGATCTGCATGTCGGTAATGGCAAGCCCAAACAGGTCGTGCGCCTCGTTCTCAAACGGGAACACCGCCGGATAGTACGAGCTGATGGACGGAATCTCCTGGTACTGGTCGATGCCCTCGACCACCAGGTTCTCGATCGCATAGCTGCCATCCTGAGCGATCTGCTCCTGTGCAGCACGAACGTTGATAAACGTATAGACCAGGCGATACGTGCCGTCGTCGACGTTGCGCTCGGCATGCATTTGCACAAAGCGCGCGCCGACGCCCTTGAGCGCCTGGACATGCGACAGGAGCTCGTCGATCCCGACGGTGGTATAGATAGCCTTTTGCATTACTCGGCCTCCTTTGCAGCGGCGGGCGTCTCAGCAGATGCGTCGCCAGCGACGGGCGCGGCGGGCTTCCCGACAGGCGCGTCACCGGCACCGTCAGCCCTGGCCCCCGCAGCCACAAATCCGTCCTCGCCCAGCTCAACGCCGCCATCCCAGGTAGCAGCACCGCCCACGGTGAGCGGATCGCCACCGGCGCGCATCACGGCCTCCTTCTGGTCCAGGATGCCACATGCCTCCACGATGGCATCGATCACCGTCTCGGGGCGAATGGCACACCCGGGCGCGTACACATCCACAGGAATCGCGCGGTCCACGCCGCCGATCACGTTGTAGGCATCGCGGAACACGCCGCCCGAACACGCGCAGATACCGCAGGCCACCACGCACTTGGGCTCGAGCATCTGGTTGTAGATCTGGCGCACGACGGGCAGGTTCTGGGCATTGACCGAACCCGTCACCAAAAAGATATCCGCATGTTTGGGGTTGCCGGTGTTGACCACGCCAAATCGCTCCGCATCGAACAGCGGCGTGAGCGAGGCCAGCACCTCGATATCGCATCCGTTGCAGCTCGAGCCGTCGTAATGAATAACCCACGGCGAGCGCGACATTTTATGATCCATGGATGCCGCCTCCTAAATAAACACGTCGACGAGGATGGGCATAAGGTTGAGCAGGCCAAACACCAGCGCCACGCCCCAGCCGAGCTTAAAGCAGCTGCGCCAGGTGCTACGGGCGAAGGTGTTGTCGATCAGGACCTCGACAAAATACGTCGCAGCCATCACGACCAGGGCCACGACCCAGCTCACCGGGTTGTCCCAGACAAAGAACATGCCCACCCACATCAAAAACAGCACGGTCTCGCACCAGTGCATAAGGGTCATCTTTGCCAGCGTGCCGCCGCTCATCTCGGTGGCGACGCCCTGAACGATCTCCTGATGCGCGTGATGCGAATACGAAAGATCGAACGGCGACTTGCGCAGCTTGATGGTAAGCACCGCGAGCAGCGCGAGGAAAATGGGCGCGCTGTACACGATGATGGGGGCCGACTGCCCCGTCACGGCGATGGAATCGAAGCTATCGGTGGCAAGGTACAGGCCCACGCTCATCAGCAAAACGGCGGGCTCGTAACTCATGACCTGCAGCAACTCGCGGTCGGCGCCGACCTGGGCAAACGGGCTTTGCGTCGAGGCGGACGCCAACACCACAAAGATCGCGGCGAGCGTCACCATAAAAGCGCACAGCAGCGTGTTGGAGCCCGACACAAAGATGCCGCCGCCCACCACGGTAAAGATGAGCGCGCACGCCATGTAGGTATCGTCCATGGTGTTTACGCTGGCAGGGGCCTTGCGCAGCAGCTTGGCAACGTCGTAGAAGGGCTGCAGCAAGCGCGGGCCCACGCGGCCCTGCATGCGAGCCGAAAGCTTACGGTCAACACCGTCGATCAGGCCGCCCACAAGCGGCGCCAGCAGGGCAAACGCCACGGTACCAATAAAGATGCCCACGACACCCGAGCCTTCGAAATACTTGCCGCGCAGCACCGAGGGCGCGCTCATGGCAAGTCTCTCGGGTCCAATCCACGCGCAACACAGCAGCGCAAACAAGATAATGCTGCAGCACACGACGCTACCCGCGGGGCCAATACGCTTCTCGCCAAGGGCGTCCTCCGAGTACCAATTGCGCTTTTCGGCCTTCACCTCGTGTCCCATCGAGCCGCGGAAATGGCGATATTTGTCGGTTCCCACGCCCGAAAGGTACACGTTGACGTGCGGTTTGTTGCTCACGCGGAACGACGTCAGCAGCACCACGGCGATAAACGCCACGATAACCACCATCAGATACATGGCATCCTTGCCGATAACGTACGGCACGCGGCCAAACACCATGGCCAAGTAAGGCGACACCAGACCGCTCGAGATAACCGGGAACGCCACACAGCACAGAATCAGCAGCGCGGCGATGGTGTTGAGGGCCATCCATTCGGTCTTATGGACATTGACCTCAACGTTTTGAGCCGTGGGGTCGACGCCCGAAAGCTTGGCAAGCCACTTGCCCCAGAAGTAAAACGTCGCGGCCGAGCCAAAGGCAAGCACCATGATCATGAGCACGTTGCCGGTCTGGGCAAACGCCACCAGGGCGCCCCACTTGGACACGAGCATGCCAAACGGCGCCACAAACATGCCCATGATGCCCAGCATCATCAGGCGCGTCAGGTGCGGCATGCGGCTGAACATACCGTCCATGTCCTCGATATTGCGGCTGCCGATATGATGCTCGGCCGTGCCCACGCACAGGAACAGCAGCGACTTGGCCACCGTGTGGAACAGGATCAGGAAGATGGCCGCCCATACGGCCTCGGGCGCGCCGACACCCAGGCAGGCACTGATGAGTCCCAAGTTGGAAATGGTGGAGTACGCGAGCACGCGCTTGGCGTTGCTCTGCGAGATGGCCATGAGGGCAGCGAGCAAAAACGTGATGGCGCCCACGCTCGTGACCATAAAGCCAGTCACGGGATAGATGGCATAAAGCGGGCTCAGCTTGACCATCAGGAACACGCCGGCTTTGACCATGGTGGACGAGTGCAGCAGGGCGCTCGTGGGCGTGGGGGCAACCATGGCGCCAAGCAGCCAAGTGTGGAACGGCATCTGTGCGGCCTTGGTGAGTGCGGCGAGCGACAGCAGAATGACCGGCATCACCAGCAGCGCGGATTGCGCGGTTCCGGCGCCGGAAAGCTCGATCACACCCGAGATGGTCAGCGGCATACCGTTAACGTGCAGGTACATGAGGCCGGCCAAAAACGCGATACCGCCCAGCATGTTGAGGATGATCTGGGTGAAGGCGTTCTTGATGGCCTCGGGCGTGCGCGTATAGCCAATCATAAGGAACGAGCACACGGTGGTGATTTCCCAGCCACAGAACAGCCACTCAAGGTTGTCGCTCGTCACGATGACGAACATAGCCGAGAGGAACAGGAACATAAGCGCCAGGAACTGAGGGCGTCGGTCGGGCGCGGTCTGCCCGCGCAGCGCGGCCTCGTGCTCGTCGTGGGCCTGGAAGTCTTTCATGTAGCCCAGGGCATACACGCAGATTAGGCTGCCGACAATGCCGACGGCGAGGACCATGATCACGCTCATATAGTCCAGGTAGAGCGGCGTTGCGGTGACGGCTTCGGCCGCGGGCAGCGTCATGGCTGCAAAGGCGAGCGAGCCCACCAGCTGGACTATGCCGAGCACCGTGGTGAGCGCGTTCCTATATTTATACGCGTTGTATAGGATGACGGCGCACAGGATGACATCGATGGCGGAGCTGATGATCGAGAGCACATGCGAGGTGCCGGAGGCAACCTCAAAGCTCTGCGGGCCCGCGCCAAAAAACATGACGGCGACTACAACTGTCACCGCCATAATGATGCCGGAACCTATCAGCCCCACCGCATCGCGGGCGCGGTCACCGCGCGCGAGCAGCATGCCCAGCGCCGGTACCAGCGGAAACAGGGTAAGGAAATACAGTAGCGTCATACCATCACTCCCCCATGCAAAAACGCTGCAATTGTTTAACGTTATAGCTCAATTGAGGAGTAGCGGCGGCGGGTTTTCGGTCAACTGGGGAGTTTTGTACGTGCGGGGTAAGGAGTCTGTCCGCATTGGAGCAGAGGGGCGGCAAGAAAAATGCGCCCCTGTGGGCGCACCATCCCGTTCGCTATTCCGCCTTTTTATCGCGCGGCTTGCGGCCGCGCGGCTTATCGACCAGCGCAGATTCACCGCTCTCGCGATACTGGCGGCACCAAGCCTTGACTGAAGACTCGCTGGGAATCTTGTGCTTGATCATAGCCTCGCGAACCGTCAGGCCGTTTTCCAAACGGTCCTTAACCACGGCGAGCTTTACGTCGTACGAATAGGTGTGATGACGAGCGCCCGCATTGAGCACGGCGTCGGCACCGCCCACGGCATATGCGCGGGCCCACTGACGAGCCGTGGCCTGGGGAATGCCAAGCTTTGCGGCGAGGGCGCGGTGACCGACCCCTTCTTGGAGGATCTCGACGGCGCGCTGCCTAACCTCGGGCGTATGCGTGCGAGTCCTAGTTGCTTCCGACATACCTGCCACTTCTTAGCCTTAACCGTTAATCTGCTTTCTTACGTGCTTGTTAGATAGTAGCATTTTGCTGTTCCCGCGTAACAGTTAAATGAAAATCGTAACAGCGGCATCTGGGTATTTGCCATTCATTTGCAACAGTTCTTTAGGCTTTATTTACGCAGCTAGTTGGCTCGCGGCTCATTGACGGAGTTTTACCAACCAGATGGGTATCTTTTTGTTTGGCTGGTATGGTTTGTGCAATTATTAACCCCTCGTCAGTCCGCACCTAACATGTCAGCTTTCCACTTACTTTCCAGCTTTCCACCTTAGGTGGAAAGCTAAGTGGAAAGTTGGAAAGTTGGTGGGTAGCTGGGGCAGCAGCAGGCCAGGCGAACAAGAAAAAAGGGCGGCAACCGGGTAATTGCCGCCCCTTTCACGGGATTAGTTGGTCTCGGTCTCGTGGGGAATGCCCTTGGTGTTGATGCGCGCTAGCGTGTACGTCACGTAGTCGGAGTGCGAATAGCCATCAAGGTTGCTGACGTTAACCGGCGTGTCGTTGACACCGCCACCGAACATATGGGCCGTAAGCACCAAGCGGTAGTTGGCATAAGTTTGGTCCTTGCCCTCAACATCCGTGTTCACCTTAACGCGGAAGGCATGCTCAAAGGCAAGGCTGTTGCCGTCGCGCGTGGCGAACGCGCCGCCAGTCCCCTTGCTATCAGTAAATACGTAGTTCTTGCCATCGGCGCTCAAAGAGCCGTTAGCCAACTTATCGCTACCGAGCACCGTAATGTAGCTTGAGATGTTGTTGACCGCATCATAACGACCATCATCTTGGCGGCGCTTCTGCAAGCTCAGCGTGTACGTCACCGTGCTGGCATTGGAGATCATGGCCTCGGCGCCCGCGAGCTTGGACAAATCATACGTTCCCACCAGAGCGATTTCGCCGTCGGCGGACTTGAGGTCATCGATGTTGATGCCCAGCTGCGACTTCTTTGAAGCCTCGAACGCAATAGTCGAGGAGCCCACGTCCATGCGGTAGTATCCAGCCATGCCGTCGATGTATGCCGAGTTGCTACTGGTGCTGAGCGTTTCATCATTCGTAGAGAGGTACGCACGGTAGTTGGGCTTTGTGTACTTATCTGTGCCGCCATTCTGCGAAGCGATAATACCAGCCTGGCACGCAGGCTCCGTCATGGCGAGATTCGCCTCCATGGTGATGGTGAACTCGCTGCCATGGTTCTTAGCGATTTCGCGAATGCCGGAAAGATCAATTGCCCCAAGACCTGCGTCGGCCAGCGTCAATTTCATGTCCGTACCGTCCGCGGTCCATACACCCGTAGCGGCGCGATGATCTTCAGCGGTGGCCTCCCCCCATGTCCACTTCGTCTTACCGTTCACGGTTGAGGCATGCGGGACGTAGTACTTGCCCCCCACTGTCACGTAGAACGAATACGTACCCTGGGTTCCAGTCGGGTAGCCATGCGCACCCGCAGCACTGCCGTTCTTCCCGTAGTTCACGAGCGAAGAATCCAGCTGGTAGTACAGCGCGTCGGAGCTCGTGTATTGCTGGTTCGGGTCAAACTTCACGGTGTCGCTTACCTCCATGGTAAGCGGATAGGTGACATCGTGAAGCTCCATCTGTTTGATGCCGTCCTTGTTGTTATCGATAAGGCCGTGCGTGTAGTTGGATGTCACGCTATAGGTCGAGGCCGTATTCTGGTGCCCATCCTCGGCAGCCTTGTCGTCGGCTGCTATCTTGCCTCGCAGCAGGTAGTTGATGTGCTCGTTGAGGCTCGTGTCCACCGTAGTTGCGGTGTAGCCGTTGACACCCGCAGAGCCCGCCGGCGTGCGCACCACCAAGTAGAAGTCCTCACTCTTGGGCTCTTCCTCGGCAACGGAGAGGGTGTAGAACGTACCCATCGTGTCGGAAGATGTACGCGCGCGGTAGTACGCACCGCCGACCTTGGCGCCGGCCGCCTTCTCGAGCTCGACCTGGCTCTTGCCTTCGACCTCGGCATCGGTGAGCTTGACCCAGGCGCCGTCCTTGTCCACCTTGGTCTCCACGCCCACAGTTTCACTCAGCCACGGCTCGACGTAGGCGCCATCCGCGTCCACAAACTCGGTGAGCTTGACTGACGTCGCACCGCCCGTGCCCACCGTGTAGTGATATTCGCGGCTGTTATTGGCCGTGTCCACGAGCGTGAGCTGCGTACCCTCGGGCAGCGTGGCACCGAAGGTGATGCTCTTGTTGAGCGGGCCCATGGAGCCGCCGGCTTCGAGCAGCGTGTTCCAGCCGTATTCGACCGCCTCGCCCCGAGCGCTGCCATAGGTCCAGGTAAGGTAGCCGGTCATGGTGTCGCCGCTGCTCACAAGCACGTGCTTGTCGTATTTTGTCGCATAGTCGGCAGCCTTGAAGTTCGCACCTTCGGAGTAGGTGGCGGTAAAGTCGATCTCGAGCATGCGCTTAACGATGATGGGCACCTGCACGCGGTAGCTCTGGCCGGCCTCGCTAAAAGTGACCGTGAGCAGCGTGAAGCGGCCCCGCTCGTTGTCCCAGTCGGTACTCGCGCGGAATACCATGGAGCTCGTGCCGTTGTTGAGCACCTTGAGCGTGGGCGTTTGCGAGGCGATTGCGTCCTTGACGAAGGCGCCGTTATCGGCAAGCGAGAAGACCTCAGCGGTGGCGGTCACGTGCTTAGCGCTGCCGTTGAGGCGGCGGGCATCGGAAAAGCCGCCGTTAGTCACGATGTTCAGATACTTCTCGACCGTCGTCGTGTCGTTGCCGGGAATCATGAGCACAGGGAAGTCGTTTACAACCTTCTTGCCCGAAGTAACGTTGTTGGTGTTGAAAGTGCTCTTTGCGCTGTCCGCGCTATAGGTTTTCTTGTTTTGGTACGTACCGTCATCATTGATGCCGCTGATGTTGGTGTAGGTGTAGCGGCCGGGAACGCTTTCGCCCGCTTGGCTTTGGATGGTCGTCGCGGTGTCAATGGCGGCACCGTCGCCAAACAGATAGCGATCAGTGGCGTCGGCGGCGGAGGCACGCACCGCCAGCGTGCTCACGGGGCTCGTGGTCACGTACGGGCTTGCCGCCGTGGTAGCGGTATCGTCCGCACCGTAGAGCGTGGTGTCCTTGCCGGGTACGTCGAGCCTGTCGTTGTAGTCTCCGAACGCGATGTAGGTTTTCTTGTTAACGGCGGCCGTATTGGTCGTGTAAACCATCGGCGGCAGGTCGCTCGTGGTCTTGCCCTTGCCAGGCTTTACGTCCACGCCCGCTGCGGAAAGGCTATAGCCGCCTGTGTCGACCTCGCCCAAGAGCACACCCTGCTTAGCGTCAGATTTATAGATATTGCTGTCCATGAGCACGTTTACCAGATGAAACTGGCCGCGGCCGTCGCCCGCGATGCCACCGTTGGATGTTCCGCCAAACGTGGTGTTGGAAACCTTTGTGTTGGTGACGTTGATGACATCGGACCCGCTGTTAATCGCGCCAAGTAGACCGCCGCTCCAGCTGCCATTGATCGCAGCGTTCTCAATTGCGATGTTGTTGCAGGTTATGTTCACATTGCTGAAGTAGTAGCCAATAAGCCCGCCCGAGCATTGGTCGGTACCGGCGATGTTAACGTTCTTGACGTTGCAGTCCTCGAACCAGTACGTGTTAGGGCTGCCGCTGCTCGTGACCTCGCCAATCAGTCCGCCCGCATTGCGGATTTTGAAGTTCTTTCCGGTACCATCGCCGATGACGGCGTTCTTGGTGCCGGTCCCGGCATCAATGCGCACGTTGCTCATAGAAATAACGCCGCCATCGACGCGCCCGACCACGCCGCCGGCGCCCATATACCTATCGGTATTCTCCCCGGTGGCAAGCACATTCACCCCAGAGATGACTGTCGTGCTCGACGGGATGACCGCTTTTGTGGTGCCGATGTAGGTGTTGACCGAGATATGGCTTGATTTGGCAAAGCCGATCACACCGCCCACGTAGAGATTTGTTCCCGTGGCGGTTAGGGTCGAATTTTCGCCAACAGCCTTCTCGCTCACCCCTTCGGACGCGGTTGTCCACACACCGCTCGACGAGGCGACCGTTCCCACGTAGCCGCCGACGTACTTCTCGCCCTCGACGTTAAGACCGGTGTATGAGCAGTCATTGAGATACATGGGTGCCCACGTGGAGCTGAATTTGACCATATAGGTCACATCACTGTCCGTACTTCGGCTGGCGCGGCCCGAGCTGCCAAGAAGCCCTCCCACGCTCTTTGCGCCCGACACGGTGCAGTTATTCATCTGCACGTTGCGGTAGACGCCGCACGTGTTGCCATCGTAGTTAGCCGTTGCGCCCGCCAAAAGACCGGTGCCGATAAGGTCGTTCGATGCTGTTCCCGTTGTGGCGCCGCCGTTGGCGGCGATATAGGTGAGCGCTACATTGCAGCTGCTAAAGGTAAGGTCTTTGACCTGCGCTCCACCGTTCGCGGTGACGCTCTGCCCCACATTGGTGGAGGTAAACATCACGGTGTTGAACAGGCCGCCTACGCCCGAGACCTTATAGTCGTCATCGGCGTATTCGACGGCGCCGTAGGCAGCGTCTTTGGTGCCCACCGTGATGGTGGCTCCGTTGCCGTCGATCGTGGCTACGTGCGGCGTGATGCGGTCGCGGTCGGTGGTCGCCTCGTTCGAGTCGCAGGCATTGGAATAGTAGCGGCCGTTAAGGCCCACCTATCCCGTGCCGTAACCGGTCATAACGTAGGGGGCGCCCTGTATGAACACCAGGCTCATGCCGGTCGATTTCGACGCGCACACGTAGCCCGTTTGGTAGTTGGCAGCATAAGCCGCCACCAGGTAGGGCGAGTTCACGTCGTTGTCCGCGTCGAGGGGTCCGTGCCAGCCCTGCTTGCCGGGAGCCTTCTGGTCATCATTTTTGGCGGCTTCGAAATCGCTGGCGACACCCGCGGGCTTGCCCACACTGTCGTAGCTGGCATTTCGTACCTTGCCATAGTTCTTGTTGCCAAACAGGTAGCCTTCTATCGCCGGATCTTGCGTATCGCTGCCCCAGTACGCCTTGGAGCCACGGAACACACCGTAATTGGCATAGTTAGTATGTGCCGCGCCCGCGCCCGCGCCCGAGCTAATGATGGCCGAGAGCAACAAAAGGCCTTGGGGATTTTCCACCGTAGTCACGGGCGCCTCAGCGTTGGTGCCGATGTACTTGTTGTCGGTGCCCGTGGTGGTGACACAGGGGGTTCCCTTGTTTATGAGCTCGTTGATTTTGTAGTTGGCGTCACCGTTATCGACGTTGCAGCCCTCGCTAAAGGCATAGCCGTCGATCACGCGGCCAACGTAAGGGTTATCGTACTGGTCATACTTTGCGGCATCTTCCTCAATGGGCTTGTACTTTTTGTTCTTTGTACCACCACGCCACGAGGTGCCCGTATGGCGGAAAATCACGCCGCCACCCGCAATAGCGCCAACGTAGCCGCCAATGGGAACAAGATGCGATCTGCTGACATCGGGGTTGCTGACAACGGTAAAGCCGTACGCTGTCGAACCGTTATTTGGATCGTTTACGACCACGCCATCAATAATGTTATCGCCGCCAAGAATGCAGCCGATAACGCCACCGAAAAACGCTGTCGGAACGCCGTCCTCATCCTTATCAGAATAAGTAATAGTCGCCTGCGCATTCACATAGTTGATGTTGAGATTGCGCACCACGCTGCCATAGCTATAGGGAATGAGACCGCGAAGCTCGCCCTTGTTATTTTCAATCTCAATTGCCGCAGTTGACTTGCCTAGGTCGCCAACAATTACGCCACGGAACGGATTGGCCTTGTTGCCAAATCCGCCAAACGAGGCCGCATCGACGGTAATCTTATTGCCCTCAGGAGGCTCAATGCTGTAATACGCACTCTGCACATAGCGGTGCATGGTTTCGTCGCTCAACGTCTGCGAGGGAGCGGTCGTTGCATCGCCGTTCTTCTTCTCCCATTTACTCTCGCTTGGATTGCTCTGCTTATAGACGTACACGACCTCGTTGTCGGTATTTGGCTTGGCGCTCCGTCGCATACAAAGCTCGGATTGATTGGCGGCAATAGTGACTTCCCAGCCATCCAACGCCACGCTGTTGTTGATGTAGTTAGCGATGGTGTACATTTCCGTCGCGTCCTTAACGGTGTACGGATCGCCATACGTACCGCATCCCGTCATCAGGTTAGAGATGCGCTGGTTAACCTTGATTTCGTGATACTGGACGCCATCCTCGGTGACTTTTCCCTTGGCTACATAAGGAAGATAGTCGCTAAACCAAGGCCTTTCGGCATCCGTCGACTCGCCCTTTACCTTTACAAACCCTTCGTTGGTGCCATACGTCGCCTTATCGTAATACCAAAGTTGCTTGCCGGAGTACTCCCCCTTGGCATCGATTTCGCTTCCATATGTCACCTTGCCCGCATCGGCTTCAGCCCTAGTAAAGGTATAGTCCGCAGAGCCCGTACCCGTGCTTTTGTAGCCAAAACTCTCCAGCAGGCTCGCATGGGTGAAGATCGTATCGTTCTTTTTGCTGGGCAAGCTGATTTGCTCAAACTTCGCCGTCACCTGATCGGAATTTTTTCCCACGCCGAGTCTGCCGAAGATCGAGGTTGCCGCCGTGTCCCCTTTCGCATAACTAAGGGTTGAAGAAATATTCTTAGCGCTCAGGTTCACGCATGTCTGCATCTCGTTGATAAGCAGAGGAGCATAGCTGGTATTGCCGTTCACACCGTCGACCGTCAAGCCGTCGAGTGTCAGACCATCTATCTCGAGCTGCGCCACATTAGTCTCATTGATGGGCCCATAGATACAGCGGCACACAAGTGCACCGGACGAACTTCCCGCATCGTTCACAACAGAGCCCACGGTGCCTGCAAGCGTGACATTTTTAACCTTGAGGCTGCCCGTATGGGTTCCGATGAGAGCGCAGTGCATATTTTCGTGCTGCGTGGCTTCGCTATTCTTTTTGTTACCTTCTTGCTCAGCTTTAATGTCGGAATAATGGAACGTAATCGTTGCATTATTCACAGTAACCGTTGAGCCCTTCGCGGGGTCAGTAGGATAGAAACTGTATCCATCTAAATTGATTTCCACGCCCGCGCTGTCGCTCGTGCCAATATTGTTTCCTTTGAAAATTTCCTGATTCCCCGGGATGATATAGGTCTGAATTGCAGGGGGCGCATACAAATACGCGCACCAAAGCAGTAGGTACTCTGCGGAGTCCATCCAACTGCTTGCGCTGCTATTTTTTTCGTTGTTGCCTACCTCCGCATATGCTTTGTCAAGATTGTAGTAATACCTCGTCCAGGCATTCGTTTTGTGGTTACTGCCGAAAGCCGACCGATTCTGATAGCTGTTGTCACTTCCCGGCTCTCCACTCATGTTGAGCTTGCCGCCATTAATGTCATCTTTGGTATGTAGAGAAATGACGACGTTCCATTCGCCATCAATAAGTTTGCTGCCGGCTTCGTTGCCATAGGCAGGCTTAGTGCCATTGCCAACCCATTCATCAAACGAAGTAGCACTGTCATCGCTTTTGATTGCCGTGTTGTTGATTTTCACGCCATTGCCCGCAGCAGCATCATTGACCTTATATGCAGTGTCCCAACTTGCCTTGTCCTCCAAGTACAAGCCGCTATAAGTTTCTACTCCATATGTTGAGGAATTCTCCGTTCTGCCACCTCGGCCGATGAGCAGGCCAAGCACCGCTGCCTTATCGGCATTAATGGTTGCGTTCGAAAGATCGATGGCGTAGTCGTTGATGATCCAGTGGCCGCTGGCGGCGTATACGAGGCCGCCGACCTCGGTAGAGCCATTTGCGGTCACGGTCGTGTTGTTGGTAGTTTTGAGGGCGTAGGTGCTGTCGCTGGTATTCGCAGCAGCACCGCCAATGGTGACGATGGCGTTGCCCCAGCTGTAGCCCAGAAGACCACCGGCGCCGTTGAGCTTGTCGCCGTTCTTGCCCACGGTCATAGCGAATTCACTAAAGCTAAGACCGGTAATGGTAACGTTCTTCTCGTTCGATCCCTGCACAATGCAGCCGATAAAGCCACCGACTTGGGCAATCTTGCCGCCGGTGCAATCGCCGGATTTGATTTTGCCGCCGACTTCGAGGCGCGTAACATTGAATGTCGAGGTATAGTCGCCCACATAGCCGATGGCGCCGCCAATGCGCATATTGCCGTTAAGCGTTTGAGCTTTAGTGATGGTCGCCTGGGCCTTGCTGTTGCCCTCAAACGCAACCGTAGAAGCCGCCGACACGCTGCCCGCAATACCACCAATGTTCACTTCGTTGCTGAACGTATCATCACACGCGATATTCGTTTTGCACGTTACGCCAGACAATGACAGGTTGCCGACGATGGCACCCGCAAGCGACCCGGCATCGACAGCCGAACCGTTATCGAACTTCATGGAGCCAGCGATTGTGACGTTGGAGATGGTTGCGCCGTTGACGGACGCGAACAAGCCCAAGCGGCCGTGGCGGTAGATTTTACCGTTGCCGTTGCTCGTGTCATTGCCGTCAAGCACAGCTTCACCACGCTTGCCGTACGGCTCGCCGACGGCAAGGTGGATTGTGCCGTTGCCAGTTGTGCCGCCGCCGTTCAACGTTCCCGAGAAAACTTGCGAGCCGTCTGCACGATCCTGCGTGAAACCCGTCAGGCCCGTGCCCTTGAGATCAATAGTGCCGTTCACCGTAATGATCGAGGACTGCAAGCCGTTAAGGTTGTTTTCGGTAACGCCGTCAACCATCGAGTAGTAGCCGTTGGTTTGCCAGGTAATCGCCAGCTTTGCGAAATCGTCGATACTTGCCAGCGCAAATGCATCGCCAGTTTTTACGAGCTTAGAGCTAAAGTTCCACTGGTGCTCTTTGTTGATGGAGATGAGGTCCTCGCTCAACGGGTTGCCCAAGCGAATGACCTGGCCGTAACTGTACACGTCATCGATCTTGACGGGCGTAGAGGGGCGCTTATATTGCCATTTCTTGATATCGCCTGCGGCGGCGCCACTATCGCTTCCGCTACCGGCGGCAAAAATCAGCGAGTTGAAGTTCTCATAAATCAGCTGCGCGGTGTGATCATTTTCCACGAAGGTGGCATCCGACAGGTCGGTGATACCGCTGAACTTGACGATGCCGAGCCACGACGACCCAACGACTCCGGCAAAGCCGCCGTTTGTGCCGCCGATGGTAGCGCCGCTGGCGGTTTTGACCTTCAGGCCACGCACTTCTAGAACGTTGTTTGTGTCCACGACGCCCACGGCGCCGCCGTATTTGCCATTTGCACTGGCGTAGCCCGAGGTTGAGCACGTCACTGTTGCATCACTGATGACCACGGCGGACACGTTAGCACTCCCGCCGCCTTCGCCAAGGTAGCCTACTAGGCCGCCTGCGTAGGTGAGTTTGCCGTTGGAGCCCACGCCGAACGACACCGCAGTATCACCCTGCACCGTAAAGGCATGCAGCGCGTCGCCGTTCTTCTTCCCCCACAGCTTGCCCACCAAGCCGCCGTAGTTCCCGCGCACGCCGTTGTTGTTGCTGTTGTCCGTGCCGTTTTGCAGCGTGCTTGTATACGAACCGCCATTGACGACCGCGTCGCCGTTCGATATGTCGAGCACGCCGAACAGTCCGCCGGCGGAAGGGGCAGCGCTCGTGCTGGACACACTGAGCGCCACGCCCTTGCCAAAGTCGAAGATGCCGCTGTTGATGGTGAATGCGTCGGCAAACGAGGCGTCGCCGATAAGGCCGCCTGCATACGTCCCGGCAGATGACGATCCAACCGCATGCGCGGGCTTGATGGCAATGGCCTTGCCCGAGGCGTCTTTTCCGCTGTTATCCTTGCCCACGGTGAGCGTGAGCTTAGTCGCCTTACCGATAAGACCGCCCGCCGCGTTTTTACCTGCGACGCTCAGCGCCGAGACATCGATGCCAGTTGGTAGGGCGACGGTGGCACCCTCCCGCGCCTCGCCGATAAGACCCCCCGCGTTGGCATCAGCGGCTGTCGCGTTGATAGTGGGGGTACCGTCGAGTTTGTCCGGCAGGGCGAGGCCCGCAAGCGTAAGCGATGCTCCTTCGGCAAGGGTGTTCACAAGCAGGCCCATGTTGCCTGTGCTCGATTGCATATCGATCGCCAGGGGGCTGTTCGCGCTTGTCACGTAGGTTGCGTTAAGCGTGAGCGCGCCCGTGACCTCGCCCACAAGTGGCGAGGCGAGCTTGCAGATGTCCTTTTCGGTATCGCTCTTGGGCGTGCCCACGGTTACGGTGGCAGCAAGCGTCTTGTCCGCGCCCGTGACCTTTGCGGCCACGATGGGCTGGGCATCGGTACCCTTCCAGGTGAGCTTTACGGTGCTGTTGGCGTCGCTGAGCTCGATGTTGTTGAAGAGCGTCTTGTTGACGGTCAGGGTCCTGTCGCCGAGGTTGAGCGCGCCTTTGAAAGGGTAGGCATCGCTGCCGAAGCCCTGGAACGTGAGGCTACCCAGGCCGTCCACGATCTCCGCGCCGCACACGTCGAAGTCGATGCCGGTCGAGCCACCTTTGGAGATGTTCGCGTTCTGGTAGATGGCGGGATCGGTATTGGAGATGGCGATAAGGTCGGCGTTGGACTCAAAGGTAATGGCCGTGACGGCGTCCGAGTCGTCAGTGATGACATCGCCGTCACCCAACACGCGCCTGAGGGCCTCGACAGTAGCGATGGTGGGGGCAGTGTTTGCTTGATCAGCAGCATCCGCGTCCGCGTCATCCGCTTGTTCTTCGTCAGCAGCACCCTCATCGGCAGCCGCATCGTCTTGGGACGCGTCGCCCTCCGCTGGAGCATCGCCGCTGGCGGTTCCATCGGTCGTGGAGTCCTGCGATTCGCCGGCGTTGGTAGAACCGTCGCCGCCCTCGGTAGCGCCCGCGTCGGCGCCCGGAGTCGTTGTGGCGTCATCGGATGTAGCCTGGTCGGCATCTTGAAGCGCGGTGGCCACGGCATCCTGTACGGAGCGCGCCGTGTTGCCCGCGGCGCGCGCGGCGGAGACGGATGCCTCCATAACGGCGTCGAGCTCTTGCGCGAACACCTCCGTGGAGGGCGCAAGCGCCTGGAAAATCATGATCGCAGTCAGGCATGCGGTTGTTATGCGCTTTGCCGTTCTCATCTGGTCCTACCTCGTTCTATCTCATGCCCCGTGCGGGGTCTCAAAATCTATGCTTGCGGATCGCTTCGGCTAGTTCTGTGCGGCCGAACACGTAACTTTGATGTCGTCGGCATCCCAGCCGGTCGGCTTACCGGTGCCCGCTCGGTAAAAGGTAATAATTTCCGAGCCGGGAGATGCATCATATTCGGCCGAGCCGCCGTTGACGGTTTTCTGCACGTCAACGTTCTCGTGGTTCTGCTTAAAGAACGGGTCGAGCTCGATCCCGCTTCTCCACGTGAGCCTTACCCTTGTCGTGACGCCCGTAACGGTCACGCGATAGTTGTAGGCGTCAAAAGCGTCGATACCTGAATTCTCGTCGACCCACTCGCCCGAAACGCCCGAAGCCGTTACCTCTGCACGCTCGGAAGGCGCAATCTTGGCGGCGAGCCATTTTAGGTTGGTGCCAGGGCTATTGGAGCCGACCCGGGCCTTAACGGTAAAGGATGCTTTGTTGAGGTCTGCCTTGGAAAACGTAACCTTATAGGTATACATGGTTGCCTTGTTGGCAGGGAAGGAAAGGTCGACCGTGCCGCCCGCCGTCAGCGTGGGCGAACCGCTTATGCTCCAATCTGTCGTTCCCGTCGCCTCCACGCTCAGCGTCGCGTTAACGTCCTTGTCGTTGACCTTGTTCTTGTCGCCCAGCAGATGGTTGTAAATGCGAAAGGTAAAGAAGCAGTTTTCCCCACTCGTGTCGGCGATGACGCTTCGGACGGCAATGTCCCCGTCATTCAGCGTCTCATTCGTGTAGCCCGTAAGCATGTCCGAGGCAAACAGCGCCTGTGACGTGCCCGAGGCAGCGACCGACTTAAGGAAGTCGCCCGCCAAAAAGGCCGTGTAGGTAAGGTAGGTTCCCGTCGCAATCGCGACGGCACACAGCAGCACCGCAACTGCCCATAGGCGTTTACGCACTTTAGAAGCAGGGGCCGCCGTCTCCGCGCAGCAAGGCTCTGCCTTAGAATCATCAACCTGTGCAAAGTGCTTGCCAACAGGCCTCGCGATTTCATTTTGCTCGTTCTTGTCTTTCCGCATCTGGCACCCCTCCCTTCCTACTTATTAGTTATTAGTGCCGCTCATGCCGCGAGCAATTAGGTAAACCATGTCGGTCTCTTTGACGTTTGAGACCTTGGCACCACCCACGGTTACGCCATCCGCGTTCCACGTACACTCAACAATAAAGTTGGTGGCATCGTTGGCTTTCGTGCCATTCCAACCGTCTAGATCGTCTTTTTGGAACACGTGGTACCGATACAGCGGACGGGCGTTTTTCTGGACGTCCCTATAAGTACCGTACGTTGGATCATTGCTGGCGAGCTCTTTAGCCAGGCCGTTTGCCTCATCCCTATTGATAAAGTCGAACGAAATTAGTTTGCCCTTACTCCACGAATACGGATTGTTGAGCCCGTCGAGGCCGACCACATCTCCCTTCGTTGCCGACGATTCGTTGACCGTCACGTGGTACACATTGATTGTCAGCCCCGTGATATTCGTGGTATTTGCCACCTGCAGCTCAAACGCTTGACCGCCGGCAGCGGGATCGCCATTGTCGCTCTGCACACAAAACGCGCGACGAATGGTCACGGTGCCGTCGTCTTTCTTCTCATCGCCCCGTGACTCGTCATACGAAATCTCGATGGGCTCGATGCTCGTCTGGTTGGGACCCATGATCTTAAGCTGCGCGGGCGTTTGGATCTTGCCCACCGTAGACAGACTTTTGCTGCCCACAAACCACGAGAGCGACAAGCCGATGATAAGAGCGATTGCCGCCAGCAATATCAGGACCGCAAGGGCCTGTGCGCGGTGGTTTTCTATCCAATTGCGGGCATCGCCGAGGCGCGTTTGCATGGTGCTCATGAGCTCACGCCCTCCTGAGCGCTAATTCTAAGTTGGATGTATTTGACCTTATTGCCGATCTGCTCGTCAGCATTGTTGTACAGCGCCGAGCAGATGGCGGTGTCGCTGAAGGACATGCTAGACGAAACCGCGGGGGCGTTGGCAGCACTCGTGCCGTTTGCCGCGCCATAGAAGTAGTTCGCTTTATGCTCGTTCATGTCCGCCTGCAAAGCGCCGTAGTCAGACTTTGCGTCGCCCGCCGCCGCAAACAGGTTCTTGTAGTAATTCGTGTTGCCGGTAAGGACGAAGTTTTGGAAGTACTCCGGCCACACCCAGTACAGGTTGATGGTGACGGGCTTGTTCGTTGGCTTGGTCACATCGCCGTTTTCGCAAAATGCGTTCTTGCGAATCTCGATCTTGCTATCAACCACGCGGCCCGAGTAATACCCGTTCTGGTCGCAGCTCGTAAAGAACAGTACATGGCCTTTGATCAAGCCAAGGAGCGCCTCCGCCTCGGGCGCCAGCGTTCCTCCGTCCCCAACAACGCCAACAATGTTCGTGACCTTAAGCAAGCGCGACAGATTGATCGTGACCCCGTCCAGGTCACTCACCAGCGGCTTCACCGTAAATGTAATCTTGCCGCGAGCACCCGGGTACAGAGAGCCCGCGGTCTCGTTGTTGAGGTTGGAGCCGAGCGTTACCGTCATGGCGTCGGTCGTATCCAAGCCATCGATGGCATCCTTTTCCTCGGGCGTGCGCTCGGAGCGCTCGTAATAGCCCACGTGCGCGCCGGACTCACCCTCGCCCGCGGCGGTCAGCGTGTACCGATCCGCCTTCGCCCCGATCGTACTCCCCGTGGCGCCCACTCGGTTATTCGCGGCAAACCAGGCCAAGCATGCAAAGATGGCAACGATGGCGGCCAGCACAAACAGGCCGCTCACCAGGAAATCCTTCCAGAAATCCTTGAGGGTTCGCACGTGCTCGTCGGCAGCCTGGCGGTACTCGGCCGCCGTCTTGTGCTGCTGGGGCTCGCTATGTCGGTCCATGCCACTCATCGCTTACGTTTGCCCTGCTTGCGGGCTTGCCATCCTTTTCCGATCGGTCGCGTTTATCCATTGTTCGCAGGTAGAGAATTCAGGCAGAATACAACACCGTACGATAAGGTAAAAGAATAGCATTGACCTGCGGTTCGCTCCACAACGCAAGCCTTAATGATGTCTTAAAAGTCAAACCCTTGGTGCAAGGGGGCAGGTTACTTCGCGCCAACATGGTGCAAACAAACCTGACCACTTGCACCAATCCGTGGCACCGGGCAGCGGACACACGGCGTGCCGCCCCTTAACACCCCAACGCGCGAACGGGTATCACGTAGATACCGTCCTCGACCTCGCGGGCGTACTCACCCACCCCCACAATCACGGCCATAAACTCCGGTTCGCGTGTGCGTGAACGAGGATTTCCACAGACCTTCTTGCGAACGCGCTTGAGGCTCTCGACGCCGGCGCTCGCTTTATCTTCACTCACCTTAATCTCAAAGGCGGCCCACCGTCCGTCGGCTAACTGCACGATAGCATCGCACTCAAGGCCCGAATCGTCGCGATAATAGCGCACGGGCGTGCTATCCAGCAGGTCGAGCGAACGTGCGTAGACCGAAAGGTCGCGTATGACCAAATTCTCAAACACCAGACCAAATGTCTGCCAGTCGGCAAGCAGCGCCCGCGAGGACATACCTAGCAAGGCGCAAGCAAGGCTCGGATCTGCCAGATAGCGCTTGGGCTTGACGGTAAAGCGCCGTTTGTCGCGCGCGGCGGGAACCCAACCGGGGATCTCCTCGAGAATGAACATGCCTTTGAGGGCATCTAGGTACCTGCGCACCTTGGTCTCATCGGCAAACGCTGCGGGCTCCTCCTCGGCACCGAACATATCCATGAGAATCGTTTTATACGTGGTTGCCTGTCCCAGATTGCGCGCGATCGATGCGGAGACTCGACGAGCAATATCGGGGTCGAGACCGACCGCCGGGAAGCTGCTCGAAAACGTGGTGTTGAGATATTCGCGGGCGATGAGCTGGGCGTCAGCCGAAACCATATAGAAAGACACGGGCCCGACGCCGCGGCCAGCGGCATAGACAAGCCCCCGAGTATAACCCTAGCACCCGCACGGCTCAAAACGATGCTCAAACAAGCCCGCCAGGCTCACCTTGCCGTTGGACTCACCTGTCTCGGCAAGCGTCATGGGGTGCATGCGGACGCGGCCGATGCGGCCGGCTCCACTATGCGCGGGCGCCTCCGCCTTTGAGCCAAACGCAGGCGTGGCGGAACCCGTGAGGATATAGGCGCCGCGCGTACCCCGGGTGCGGTCGACCTCGTGTCTAACGTAGTCCCAAATCTGGGGAACGCGCTGCCACTCATCGATAATATGCGGACGGTCTCCCAGCAACATCATCGCTGGGTCGGCACGCGCGAGGTCGAGATTCTCGTCGACATACGAGGCGGACGCCCCGTGCTCGAGCGCGGCCCACGTCTTGCCGCACCACTTGGTGCCCGCAATCTCGACCGCGCCAAAGACACGAAGGTAGCGCTCGATTTGCGCATCCACGATACGTGGGATGTATCCGTCCCGATGTAGCCTCTCACCTGCCATGAGCCACCCCCGCAGATTTCCAGTTCCTGCTTTCTGATTCTTCTATACCACTGTAGCAAATTCGGATTTTCGGGTGGTTGCGATTCGGATTTTCGTGTTCATATAATTCGGATTTTCTGGTGCATGAGATTCGGATTTTCTGAACCCGCTGGTCAGGGACACTCTTATCGACAAAAAGGCGGGGAGCACCGATACGGCACTCCCCGCCCACTCAATACGCGATGGCTTTCTCGGCTACAGCTCGTTGGCCGCGTGATACGCCGTGCGAATGGCGCTCGCGATGTCGGCGGTGCGCTCGCCCGAGCAGTCGCCCACGTAGGTCACGGGTACCGTCACGCCGTCCAGGTCAAACGCGTTGGCCTTGGAGCCCACGGCCATCACCACGTAATCGCAGGCGATCTTCACCGGCTCCTCGGCGCCGTCCTCGGTGGTGCGAATGGCCTCCACGCCCTCGTCGGTAATGGCGGTCAGGCGGGTCTTCACGTGCTGCTCCACGTTATGCTCTGCAAAGTCGCTCATGATCAGCGGCAGAATGGTCTCGGACTCGCCCGCGGCAATCTTGTCGAGCATCTCCACGATCGCCACCTCGCAGCCGTGCTGCAGCAGGTACTCGGCAGTCTCGGTGCCCACCAGGCCGCCGCCAATGACGGTGACGCGGCCCGTAAGCTCCACCTTGCCGGCCAGCACGTCCCAGCTCGAGACGACCTTGTCCGAATCGGCACCCGGAACGGGAATGACCACGTCGTGCGCGCCCACGGCCACAATCGCGGCGTCGGCGGCGTTGAGGTCCTCGGCGGTAGCGGCATGGTTGAGCTCAACCTTCACGCCCAGGCCGGGCAGAATCTTCTCGTAGTACTCGACCGAGCGCATGATCTCGTCCTTGCGCGGGGGCGCGGCCGCCAGCACAATCTGGCCGCCCAGATGATCGCTCGCCTCGTAGACGGTCACGTCGTAGCCGCGCTTGGCCGCCACGCGCGCGGCCTCCAGGCCGGCAATACCGCCGCCCACCACGGCGATCTTCTTGTCGCCCTCGCCCGGCTTGATGGCGATGGTCGCCTCGTCGCCGTTCTCGGCATTGAGCACGCACGAGATGTACTTGCGGTTTTGAATCGCGTCGACACAGCCCTTATTGCAGTTGAGGCACTCGCGAATGGGCTCGCCCGTGGCGGCCTTCAGCGCAATGTCGGGGTCGCACATGAGCGAGCGGCCATAGGCAATGATGTCGGCCGCGCCGTCTTCCAGAATCTTCTCGCCGGCCTCGTCCGAGACAACACGACCGACGGTTGCCACCGGCACGGAGACCAGGGCCTTGACGCGCTCGGCCACGGGCAGCGTCCAGTTGTAGGGCATGGCGCCCATGGGCGGAATGGTGTCGCCCATGTTGCCGGTGTGATTTGCCTGTGCAACCTGGATCATGTCGATGCCCGCGCTCTCGAGCAGCTTGGCAAACTCGCAGGCCTCGTCGGGCTGCAGGCCGCCCTTACCGCGCGGCGTGCCGTCGGGGTTCTCCATGATCACGGGGAGCTTGTACTCCACCATCAGCTGCGGCGCGGCTTCCTTAATGGCAGCAACGACCTCGAGCGCGTAGCGGACGCGGTTCTCGAACGAGCCACCGTACTCGTCGGTGCGCTTGTTGAGGATGGCCGAGCACAGCGAACCCACCAGGCGGTCGCCGTGGACCTCGATGGCGTCGATTCCGGCCTGCTGCGCGCGAGCGGCCGAGGCAGCGATAGCCTCCTTGATCTGGGTGAGCTGCTCTACGCTCGCCTCGTTCACGAAGTGCTGCATATCGTGGTGCAGCTTGGCATAGGCCTGTTTGCGGATCTCGTTGGACTCGGCCATCTTGGCGGCAAAGGTCTCCTCGTCACCGGCGGCCTTGGCTTCCTGCGCGGCCTTGGCGGCGGCCATGGATCCCATGACCATGCGGCCGACGCCGGGCACGTCGTACTCGGGGTGGAACAGCTGCAGCGCGACCTTGGCACCGTGCTTGTGGACGGCGTCGGCCAGCGCCTTAAACGTGGGGATCTGGGCGTCGGTCGCCAGCTTGGGCGTGGGGCTTGCGGTCATAACGGGAGCGACGTCGCCGATGACGATGTAGCTCACGCCGCCACGGGCCAGGCGCTCGTAAAAAGCCAGGCTACGCTCGCCAATGGAACCGTCGCGCTCCTCGTAGCCGGTGGTAAGCGGCGGGAACATAATGCGGTTCTTGAGCTCAAGGGGGCCAACCGTAATGGGCTGGAGCAGCTTGGATGCAGGTGCGGTCATGGACATTCCTCTCTTGTAGGCGCGGCGGCGATGATGCCACGTAGTTGTCTAGAGGATATGACATGGGGGTACAGCGGCACAACGGAAATCGGCGAATATCAGGTGACGGCAGGTGGATGGGGCGGGGCGGCCCGTCGGTTTGTCTCAATCTGTAACAGTTACACGGCAAAACCGGGTCTTGCTGTTACAGATCAAGACAAACGGAAGCGTTCCGTCGGAAAATCTCGATCTGTAACACCTACAGACCAAAACGACCCTAGATGTTACAAATCGAGACGAACAAATTCGGTCCGACCAAACATCTCAATCTGTAACATCTAGACCCACTTTTGACCCCTACCTGTTACAGATCGAGACAATAGAAACCCTCCCAACAAAACGTCTCGATCTGTAACATCTATCGACCAAAACCGGCCCTAGGCGTTACAGATCGAGACAAACCAAACCGGGCTTCCGAATAATCTTGATCTGTAACAATTAGACGACAAAAATCACTCCTCGTGTTACAGATTTAGACAAACGGGACCCAACCCATCGGTATATCTCGATCTGTAACACCTAGCCACCCAGATCGGGTCTAGATGTTACAGATTGAGATTTTGTTTGAGAGACCGAAAATTGGACCGAAAGATGGTCCCTGGATAATAAAAAAGCTCGCCGGCTAAGCCGACGAGCTGCAAGTTCTTGGTCGCGGGGGCAGGATTTGAACCTACGACCTCCGGGTTATGAGCCCGGCGAGCTACCAGACTGCTCCACCCCGCAATGTCTGGGCGCCTCATGTGCGCAAGAAAGAATATTACGTGGGAGTTCGGTAAACGGCAAGGAAAATCTCGTAGAGCATAATTCCTTCATATTTAAAACCCCTCAGTCCGCATCACCGTAAACGAATCGCAGCCGAGCGCCGTCGACGGCGCGTATACAATGGTGCGCGTCCTTTTATGCCAACACTGGGAGTAGACATGCTGCTCGCTATCGATATGGGAAACACGCAGACGGCCATGGGCCTGTTTGACGGAGACGAGCTGGTGCAGTCGTGGCGCATGCCCACCGACCGCTCCTATACCGCCGACGAGATCCACGTGCGCCTGATGGGTTTCTTTAAGATGTACGGCCTTTCGCTCGACGCGGTCGACGCGATCGCCTTTGCGGGCGTGGTGCCGCAGCTCTCGCGCGAGTGGCACGCCGTGGCCGACCGCATTGCCGCGGACGCCATCGTCATCGGGCCGCAGACGGCCGCGGTGACCAAGCTGCGCGCGGCGCGCCCCCAGGCCGTAGGCGCCGACCGTGTCGCCAACGCCGTTGCGGCAGAGACTTTCTACGGCGCACCGGCAATCGTGGTGGACTTTGGCACCGCGACCAATATCGACGTCATCGATGAGGACGGGTATTACATTGGCGGGGCGATCGCGCCGGGCATCCGCATCTCCATGGACGCACTTGCCGCCCGAGCCGCCAAGCTCGCCAGCGTTCCGCTCGAGGCGCCCGAGCACGCCATCGGCCGCGATACCGAGGAGTGCATCAAGGTCGGCGCCGTGATGGGCGCCGCCGCCATGGCCGAGGGCCTGGTCGCGCGCATGAAGCGCGAGCTGGGCCGCGAGGATGCCACCGTTATCGCCACAGGCGGTCTCGCCGGCATCGTCGCCGATTCGACCGACGCCTTCGACGTGGTCGATGGACAGCTCACCATCAAGGGTATCTGCGAAATCTACCGCCGCATGCAGGAGCTGGGGTAAGGCAGGGGCTTAAGTCGAGCACGCCCGATGCCACAGCCCCCGCAAACGTTCGCCAAGCCTATTCCTCAAAACTGAAAAATTTTCAGTTTTGAGGAATAGGATCGACGCGGCTATTCTCTCGGGTCACGCAGAAGCCCTCCCCGGTGCAAGCCGAGAAGGGCTTCTGTTGTCATCGTTATCTTTGAGCGCTGGCGCCTCGCGTTACAGCCCGCGAATCCGTACGGCCTCGGGCGGAAACTCCTGCTCGCCGGCATCGGTCTTGATAGTCGCGCGGCCCCAGATATCCAGGCCCGCAAACACACCGACCGCAAGCGGCAGGCCGTTGGGCGACACCGCCGCAACTTGGCGGCCCAGCAGCGGAACCATGTCGAAGTACTCGCCCAGCACGGGAGCCAGCGGCCCTGCGGCGCCTTGCGGCGTGTTGGCAACAACCGCCCAGGTGTCCACACGGGTCAGCAGGGCGGCGGCCAACTCTTCGACCAGCGCTTCGTCGGCCATATCTACACCGAGCTCGCTCAGCGCCGAACGCTCAATATCCACCGTCACGGCACCGAACATGCCCGCGGCACCGGCGCCGCCGTTGACGGCGACGCGCGCGAACGACGTCTCAAACGCAGGCGCGCCGCACACGATGTCACTCGGCCACTGGATGCCCACCTTGCCGGCAAGGCCCAGGCCCGGCGTCGACGCCGTGCCCACGAGCGCGTCCATCATGCCCATCGCCGCCACAAACGGCAGGCCGTGGAAAGCATGCATGTTCACGTCCGGGCGCACGACCAGCGAAAACGTCAACGACGCCTCGCCCGCGCTCCAAGCGCACCAGCCCGCGGACGCACCCTCGCGGCCCGCGTCGCGCGCGGCGTCAAGCTCGGTACCGGCGGCTACAGCATTCATCTCAATCATCTACATGCGCCCCAATTCGCCCACGATATGACCCACGCGGTCCTCGGGCTCCTTGACCTCGACACCGTTGTAGCGGAAGAACCGCGCCGGGTCGTGCATCAGGTCCTCGAGCGGCACCAGCACAAAGTCGCGCTCGCCGATCAGCGGATGCGGCAGGCGCAGCTTCTTGCCGCCGTGGATCTCGCCGTCCATCCACAGCAGGTCCAGGTCGATGGTGCGCGGGCCGTTGACCTTGGCCTTCTTGGAGCGGTCGCGCCCCAGCTCGGCCTCGATCTTCATAAGCTCGTCGAGCAGCACCAACGGCGCCAGCTCAGTCTTAATCTCGATGACGGCGTTGGCAAATGCATCCTGGCGCGTCTCGTAGGCCGGCTCGCTCTCGTAAATGCGCGAGCAGTTGGACACGCAGGTGAGCGGAATCTCGGCGATCATGTCGCGCGCGGCGCGGATGTTGTCGCAACGATGCCCCAGGTTGGAGCCCACGGCCACAAACGCACGACGCGGCTGCGGCTTGGCGACAGCCCAGTAACCGTTCAGGAACTGCGCAAAGCCGGTGACGTCGTGCACGCGCACGATGTTGGCACCGGCCTGGATAGCGCCCAGGCACACGCCAAACGTGGCGGCATCGCGCGCGGCGGCCTCGGTCACGCCCGAGACGGCGCCCACAAAACGCTTGCGTGACACGGCGCACATGAGCGGATAGCCCAGCGACGCCATCTTGGCGGTCTCGCGCTGGATGACGATGTCCTCGTTGGCCGTCTTGCCAAAGCCCGGGCCGGGATCGATGCAGATGCGGTCGCGCGACACGCCGGCATGGATAAGCGTGCGGGCCTGATCGGACAGAAAGCCCATGACGCGGCGCATGATGGGCGCCGAATCGGGCAGGGTAAAGCGGCGGAGCTGAGAGGTGGGCACGTAGGCCTCCTCGCGGCGGGCGCTGCGGCGCATCATGGCCGCCAGGTGATCGCTGGGCTCCGGCGCGGGCTCAGGGGTAGCGCCGGCCTCGGCGACAGGGGCGGCCTGCTCGGCGGCCGGTGCCTCCTGCTTCTGCTCGTCCGTGGACTCGGGCGCAGGCTCCGGATCGCCGAACGGCAGCGAGGGCTGCACCACGCCGCCCGGCAGCTTGGCCTCCGTCTTGGGCTCGCCCAGCAGCTTGCCACGGCGACGGCGGGCAGGCTTCTCGGCCTCGCGCGCAGCCTCGGCGGCCGCCTCGCGCGCCTTCTCGGCAACAAACGCCGCGGCCGAGGTATCGAGCTGCACCGTTGCATGCGTGCGCGTGGGCGCCGCGACCTCGCCGGCGTGCATCACGATGACGCCGCAGGTGCTCGTCGCGACAAACTCGACCATCTTGGGATCGGTGAAGCCCGTCACGTCGTTGACGATCGAGGCGCCGCAGCGCACGGCCGCCTTGGCAACCGCCACGTGGCGCGTGTCGATCGAGACGATGGCGCCCTCTTTGGCCAGCGCGCGCACCACGGGCAGCACGCGGCGAGCCTCCTCGTCGGGGTTGACCGGGGTAAATCCGGGGCGCGTGGACTCGCCGCCCACGTCGATGATGTCGGCGCCGGCGTCGAGCATCGCCAGGCCGTACTCGATGGCGGCATCCGGGTCGAAGTGCTCCCCGCCATCGCTAAACGAATCGGGCGTCACGTTGAGGACGCCCATGATGCGCGGACGGTCAAAGCTGAGCTCGTACTTTCCGCACCGCCATGTCTTGCTTTCGTTCGCCATGAACATCCTCCTAAAATGCCCGCGCCGCCGCGCCTGGGCGTCGGCGGCGGGGTTGTTTTGCAATCAGTCTTTCTATTGTATCCGCGCGCACGGGCTAGAACGCAAACGCGGCCGCGATGTCGCAAGAAATCAGCAGGTCGGCATTTGCATCCTGATCGGTGGGAGCAAGATTGCAAATGGCCAGCGTATCGCCGGTAAAGTAGCGCGTAAGGCCCGCCGCCGGATACACCACGAGCGAGGTCCCGCCCACAATGAGGGCATCGGCCGCAGCGATGGCGGCAACGGCACCGGTCAGCACGTGCTCGTCGAGCGGCTCCTCGTAGAGCACCACATCGGGCTTAATGCGCCCGCCGCACGCGGGGCACACGGGCACGCCCGCGGCATCCTCGTGCTCGCGCGCGCAAATCCATTCGGCGCTGTAGACCGCGCCGCACGACTGGCAAATGTTGCGATGGACCGATCCGCGCAGCTCGAACACGCGCTGCGAGCCCGCCATCTGATGCAGGCCGTCGATGTTTTGCGTCACCACGGCATTTAGCTTGCCGGCGTGTTCCAGCTCGGCCAGCTTGGTGTGGCAGCGGTTGGGCTTGGCGCCAAGCGCGATCATCTTGGTGCGGTAGAAGTCGAAGAACTCGGCCGGATGCACCTCGTAAAAGCTATGCGAGAGCATGGTCTCGGGCGGGTAGGCAAACCGCTGGTGATACAGACCGTCCACGCTGCGGAAATCGGGGATGCCGCTCGCCGTGGAAACACCCGCGCCGCCAAAGAAGACCACGCGCTTGTGGGTGCCGAACAGCTCCGCCAGCGCGGCGGAGGCCTGCTTGGGATCCGTTATTGCCTGCGTCATATGAGTCCTCCGTCCGTGTCTCCGGGACGGCGGCGTTCGCACTATCACTCGCGGACTACGCCCCGCCTCTGTTGCGCTAATCTTAAGCCTGCCAACCCCGTCGAAAGGACACCATGCCTCAGACTTACACTTTCGCCTCGTGGAACGTCAACGGCCTGCGCGCCGTGCTCAAAAAGGACCCGAGCTTTATCCAAATCGCGCAAGAACTCGATGTCGATATCTTGGCGCTGCAGGAGACCAAGCTGCAGGAGGGCCAGGTCGATATCGACCTGGCCGGCTATCACCAAACCTGGAGCTACGCCGAGCGTAAAGGCTATTCGGGCACTGCGGTCTTTAGCCGCCAGGAACCGCTGCGCGTGCTGCACGCCGACGCACTGCTGCCCTACGCTGGCGAGGGCGAGGCGGCCGAGCTCGTCGCCCAAGCCACAACCGAGGGCCGCGTCTGCGCGCTCGAGTTCGACAAGTTTTGGTTTGTGGATGTCTACACGCCCAACGCCCAAAATGAGCTCGCGCGCATCGATGTGCGCATGGCCTGGGACGATGCCTATCGCGGCTTTTTGAGCGCGCTTGAGCGCGAGACCGGCAAGCCCGTTGTAACCTGCGGCGACTTTAACGTGGCGCACGAGGAAATCGACCTTAAGAACCCCAAGTCCAACCGCGGCAACGCCGGCTTTTCGGACGAGGAGCGCGGCAAGTTTACCGAGCTGCTCGACGCCGGCTTCACCGATACCTGGCGCGCGGCAAACCCCAATGTCGAGGGCGTCTACAGCTGGTGGAGCTACCGCTTTAATGCTCGCAAGAACAACGCCGGCTGGCGCATCGATTACTTCCTGGTAAGTGATTCAATCGCCGCCGACGTTCGCGACACCGGTATCCGTGGCGACATCTTTGGCAGCGACCACTGCCCCGTCACCCTCACGCTAGAGCTCTAACCCCAGCTGATCCCCTGGGGACGGAGGAAAATGGATCATCTGACCTCGTCCCCCCCCCCTATAAGTTGCGGTGGAATAGTTCCTGTTTGGGCCCCAAACAGCCAAAAACGAGAACTATTCCACCGCAAGTTCGTAAGGGAACGCAAAATGCCCTACAGTCCGTACTTCACGACGACTCGGTTGATGCGACGACACCAGGGCTTGTAGAGGGCTGCCAAGAACACGCAGGTCGCGAGGCCGTGTGTGATATCGAACGGCACTGCCGTGGCAAGACGCGCCACGGCGCCCGCCCACGTGAGCGGCTGCACAAAACCGATGATGTCGTAGGCGTTGATTACCACGCCGTAGAGCAGGCCCGATGCAAAGCCGTACGCCATCAGCGCCGGCATGCGCACGGTTCCATCCGCACGGTCGAACGCGCCCGCATGCGCCAGCGCGCCGCCAACATAGCCAACCAGGCCCCAGGCATACATCTGCCATGGCGTCCACATGCCCTGTCCAAAAAAGAAGTTGCTGGTCAGCGCCGCCAGCGCACCGACCATAAAGCCGTTACGACGACCGAGCGTCGCCCCGGCGATAATGGCGATGGCACTCACGGGTTTAAAGTCGGGAATGGGGCCAAACAAGATGCGCCCCGCCGCGGCCAACGCCGCCAGAACCAGCGTGGGCATAATCTGGCGCAGGCCCGGTCGCGACGCCTCGTAGCCCGCAAAGAACAACGCAAGCACCAGCGCCACCACGACAAGCATGGCAAGCGCCGCCTGCTCAATGCCCGCCAGCAACGCCGCGGCCATTACCGCCGGCACCGCCAGCAGCAGTGGGATCTCCAGTTTTGCTAGTAGGCGCGAGACGCGATAATCCGTCATCCCATCACGCCCTATAAAACACGTTGTCGGCAAAGAAGTCGACCGGCCGCTCCATGCAGGCAATCTCACCGTCGAACATCATGGCAATGTCATCGGCAACCTGCTCGGCAAAATCCAGGTCGTGCGTGGCCATGATGACGGTGCCGCCAGTCTTCGCATGGTCACGCAGAGCGCGGGCAATGATGCGGCGGCTGGTCAGGTCCAAACCCTTGGTGGGCTCATCGAGCAATAGTAGTTCGGGGCCGATTAGCAGCAGTTTTGCCAATGCAAGCAGTTGACGCTGCCCGCCCGAAAGATCGTACGGGTGGCGTCCATCCAAGCCCGACAGCCCCAGGCTCGCCGCGCGCTCCCGCGCCACAGCCTCGTCATATCCGCAGGTCGAAGCCCATTCCATCAGCTCATCGCGCACCGTCTCGGCAACCAGCAACGCCTTGGGATTCTGAGGCAGCAGTGCAGCCGAGGCCGCCGCGCGCACCATATGCCCACGCTGCAACTTGACCGTCTTGGCCAGCACCGAAAGCATTGTCGACTTGCCGCAGCCGTTGCCGCCAACAACCGCATGCACCGCGCCTGCCGAAAACGACGCATCGAGCCCACGCAGCACCCAGCCGGACGCCCGATCGTAGCGAAACCAGCTCCCTGTCAGGGTGGTAGCCGGCCTAGCGTGCATTTTTGGGAGTATTCGGCATCCACCGGCGCGCGATGGCGCCCCCGAGTCACCCTGCGGCAGTATTTGCGCCCCAAATTCAGCCGATTTGTCCGATTTCAGTCCTTTTTTTGCACCCGGAGCGCCCCCGCGCGGGTCCAAAGAGCCCGGCTGGCCACTGGCGCTGCTGAAAACTCCGTTTTTTGCACGCCGCGAGGCACCCCACCCCGGCACCTCGCCAGAAAACAGCTCTTCACGGTGCCCCAGGGAGGCAATGTCTGCCACCTCGCACACGCATCCGCCCTCAATCCGGTACGCGCACGTCGCGTATTCGAGCATTGGGCGCGGCTGGTGCGTCGCCACGACAACCGTGCAGCCCAACTCGCGATTCACGCGAAACAGCGCATGCAGAAAACTCTTCTCGGCAACGGGGTCCAGTTGGGACGTAGGCTCATCGAGCAGCAGCACGCGCGGGCGCAACGCCAGCACAGCCGCCAGCGACAGCAGCTGTTTGCGTCCGCCCGAAAGCGTATCGGTATCGCGGTGGAGCCAATCCTCCAACCCAAAGAAATAGCTGGTCTCGGCTACGCGACGGCGCATCTCGTCGCGCGACATGCCTAAGTTTTCCAGGCCAAACGCCATCTCGTGCCACACGGTTTCGCACACGATCTGGTTCTCTGGGTCCTGAAACACATAGCCCACGCGCTCTGCGGACGCCCGAACGTCCATATCGGCAGCGCTCTCGCCCAGCACGCGCAGCTCGCCAGCGCATTCGCCCGCCGGCGAAATCTCGGGTTTGAGCAGCGAGAGCAGCGTCGACTTGCCCGATCCGGTACCGCCAACAAGCAGCGCAAACGCCCCTTGGGGAACACGCCAATCGAGCCCCTCGAACACCGGTGCCTCAGTCCCGGGGTAGGCAAAGCGCAGACCCCGCACTTCAATCGCCGGCGTATCCGGGGCGCACGCCACGCCCGCCATCATGCTCCCGTCCAACCGAGCCATCAGCCAAACCTCTTCTCGTCAATCGCGTGCAGCACACAGGGCAGCGCCATCCAAGCCGCGTACACAATATAGCCAGGCCACGGCGCCGGCACCGAAAGCTGAGGGTAAAACGAATACTGCGTCGTCGCGGCCCACGCCATCGCAACCGTAGCAGCGCCAAACAGCGCAAGCCCCACCAGCGCGGCAACATCGCCGCGCCCCAGCCGATACCGCGCGTACGTCGTGCGGCGTGTCGCGGCGCCCCACCCACGGGAGCGCATAGCGTCCGCGCGCTCCAGCGAATCTTCCATGCCCCAGCCCATCAACACGCTCGACGCCCGCAGGCGCGAGCGCACGGGGTCGGCCGACGCGCGGCCAGGCACATCAATCGCATCCTGCACCGCCAGCACCGTACGACCGCGGCGCAAAAACTGCGGGATAAGCCGCATGCACATCGAGATCATGAGCGCGATCACCGGCGCGGCGTTACCCAAAAGCGCAAGCACCTTGTCGTAGCCAAGCATCGATGCCGCCGCCTCAAACCACAGCACGCTCGCCACAAACAGCCCGCCCATGCACAGGCCGTAAACCATGCTCTCTAGATACACCGCACGCATGCCAATACGGAACAGCTCCGTCGAGCCCGAGGCGCTAAACAGCGGATTGAGCACCGCGATGATCAAAATCACCGGCAGCTGCCAGCGAAGCGCCCCCAACGTGCGCGCGGCGCCGCGCGTCGCAAACCCGTACGCCAGCCCGCCCGCAAGCGACAGCGCAATCAGCACCGGCTGCATCGAGAACATAGTGAGTCCCAGCGTCAGCACCATGTAGAGCGCTGGCACCGCCGGATGCGACATCGAAAATGCCGCGACGGGTTCGTTGCCCGATTCCCCTCGCATGATGTCCACGGGCACCCCCATCCTCTCGCTCAAACGCCAACGCCGCAGCGCCGCCGCCATGCACAGCCAGCGCAAACACCACGCCGGCAGCAGCGACATCGGCCGTCACGCGTCAATCGCTACGCGCTCATCATATGCCTGCGGTATCATATTGCGCCGTGTATCGTTTCCAAACACACGTCTCTATAACGTAACAGGAGATCACATGGACGCAACCGCAATTATCCTCGCCGCCGGCGAGGGCACCCGCATGAAGTCGAACCACTGCAAGGTTTCGCACAAGATCCTGGGTAAGCCCATGGTCCAGTGGATCGTCGACGCCACCATCAAGGCCGGCTGCAGCCGCGTCGTGGTCGTCATCGGCAGCCACGCCGACGAGATGCGCGCCCTTATCGACGGCGCCTACGCCAACAGCGCCACCAAGGTCGAGTGCGTCGAGCAGACCGAGCGCCTGGGCACCGGCCACGCCGTAAAGGTCGCACTCGAGGCCTGCGGCATCGCGCAAGGCCCCGTTGTCGTGCTCAACGGCGACCTGCCGCTCATCACCGCCGACACCGTCGCCAAGTTCGCGCAGACCGTCGCTACCGGCGAGCTCGCCTGCACCGTCATGACCATGACCCCGCCCGACCCCTTCGGCTACGGCCGCATCAAGCTGGGCGCCGACGGCCAGATTGAGCGCATCATCGAGCAGAAGGACTGCACGCCCGAGCAGGCCGCCACGTTGCTCGAGTGCAACGCCGGCTGCTACGCCTTCGACGGCGCTCAGCTTGCCGCGCATATCGACGAGATCGGCAACGACAACGCGCAGTCCGAGTACTACCTGCCCGACATGCTCGAGATCCTCAAGGGTCACGGCCAGGCGGTCTCCATCTTCCACTGTGACGACTACCGCGACGGCCTGGGCGTCAACAGCCGCATCCAGCTCGCGCAGCTCACCGCCATCGCGCGCGACCGCATCAACGAGCGCTGGATGGCCGAGGGCGTTACCTTCATCGATCCCACGCAGGCCTGGATCGGCCCCGATGCCGTTATCGGCCGCGACACCGTCGTGTGGCCGCAGACACATCTGATCGGCCACGTCACCGTGGGCGAGGAGTGCCAGCTCGGCCCCAACAGCCGCCTCACCGACACCACCGTCGGCAGCGGCTGCACCATCGATGAGACCATCGCCATCGAGGCCGTCATCGAGAACGGCGTCGACTGCGGCCCGCGCGCCTACCTGCGCCCGGGCACCCACATGCTCGACGGTTCCAAGGCCGGCACGCACGTGGAGATCAAGAAGTCCACGATCGGTGAGGGCTCCAAGGTTCCGCACCTGTCCTACATCGGCGACACCACCATGGGCTCCGGCGTCAACGTGGGCGCGGGCTCCATCACCTGCAACTACGACGGCGTTCACAAGCACAAGACCGTCATCGGCAAGGACGCCTTCATCGGTTCCGACACCATGATGGTCGCACCCGCTCAGATCGGCGACGGCGCGCTCGTTGCCGCCGGCTCCGTCATCACCGAGCCGGTCCCGGCAGACGCGCTCGGCCTGGGCCGCGCCCGTCAGGTAAATATTGAGGGCTGGGCCGCCGATTACCGCCGCCGCCTGCACGAGGACGACGAGGCATAACGTTTTACCAATCAGAACCACCCTTAAAAAGGGTGGTTTGCTCTTAGGGTATAACCCACGGGCCCCGGGCTCGCGTCTAAAGGCGC
>URFU01000001.1 GCA_900547125.1 uncultured Collinsella sp. | reverse complement strand
GTGCCGAGCGCGCCTAACGCGCGGCTTCCCGTACTATCCGCACTTTCGATACGTAAAGGAGCGTATACATGGATTTGTGTATTTATTATAAGTCGACGACAGAGATCTACACCATTAAGGTAACCGGCGAGATCGATATCTCTAACGCCGATAGCCTGCGCAATGCCATTGACCTGGCGCTCGAGCAGCCCACTGAGGCCGTTGAGCTCGATTTTGCCCAGGAGAGCTACATCGCTTCGACGGGCATTGGCGTGCTCGTGGGCGCCGCGCACCACGCGGTCGACCACGGTAAGCGCTTTAGCTGCACTAATGTGCAGCCCCCGGTGATGCGCGTGGTTCAGCTGCTGGGCGTCGACCAGGAGATTTCGATCACGGCGGCATAATCTTTGCCCCCAAAAGGGCGTGCCGTTTGGCATATGTTTGTGATGCGCTCGGACGTTTTGGCGTCCGGGCGCTATACTTGACCGAATGAATAGACGAGTTCCGGCCGAATGGCGCGGTGCGGGCTCGACTCACATCGAGCCTTGGAGGTATGTGTGTTTGGTATTGGAGAGGGTGAGCTGGCAATCATCGTGGTCTTCGGCTTTTTGCTGTTTGGCCCGGATAAGCTCCCGCAGATGGGCCGCACGATCGGCCGTGCCATCCGTCAGTTCCGCGAGACGCAGGAAAAGATGACGGCCGTTGTTCAGTCCGAGATCATCGATCCGGTAAGCGAAGCCGCGTCGGCCCCGATCAAGCCCAAGAAGGCTGCCGTCGATGACGATTCCGATGCGGACGAGGATGCCGTCGAGACGGCCGCGCCCGCAAAGAAGGAGACCTTTGCCGAGCGCCGTGCCCGCCTTGCCGCCGAGAAGGCTGCGAGCGAGGGTGCCACCGAGGGCGAAGGCGCTGCTGATGAGGCCGAGAGCGCCGAGCCCGCCAAGGCCGAGCCTGCCGATGCCGCCGTCGAGCCCGAGCCTGCTGCAGAGCCGGAGCCCGAGCCCGAGCCGGCAGAGCCCACGACGGCTGACCTCTACGCTCGTCGTCCCCGCAAGCGCAAGGCCGTCGTCGACCAGCTCGCTCGCGAGCTCAAGGCCGAGGACGACGCCACCGCTGCCGCCGACACCCCGAAGGGAGGCGATGAGTAATGCCTATCGGACCTGCGCGAATGCCGCTTTTCGATCACCTGGGAGAGCTCCGTCGCCGCCTGACCATCGTGGTCGTGTCGGTGTTTGCCGCCGCTATCGTGCTGTATTTCGCCACGCCTGTGGTGCTCGACATTCTGGAAGACCCCATCCGCTCTTTTGTGCCGGACGGTAAGTTCTACATCACCACCACGCTCGGCGGCTTTGGCTTGCGTTTCTCGCTGGCCATCAAGATGGCCGTGGTCATGTGCACGCCCATGATCATCTGGCAGATTCTGGCATTTTTCCTGCCGGCGCTTCGCCCCAACGAGCGCAAGTGGGTCGTGCCTACGGTGCTCGCCTCGACGGTGCTGTTCTTCCTGGGCGCAATCTTTTGCTACTTCATCATCATTCCTGCGGGCTTTGAGTGGCTCATCGGCGAAACCTCGGCCGTCGCCACGGCGCTGCCCGATCTGGAGAACTACGTCAACATGGAGCTGCTCTTTATGATCGGCTTTGGTGTGGCGTTTGAGCTGCCGCTCATCATCTTTTATCTGTCCGTCTTCCATATCGTGTCCTACGCGGCCTTCCGCAGTGCCTGGCGTTTCGTGTACGTTGGCCTGCTTGTGGGCTCGGCTGTGATTACGCCCGACGGCTCGCCCGTTACGCTGGGCCTCATGTATGGCGCCCTGCTCTCGCTCTACGAGATCTCGCTTGCCATCGCCCGTGTGGTCATTACCGCGCGCGAGGGCAAGGAGGGCTTGTTCGTGAGTCGTCTGGACCTGTTCTCGGACGACGAGGACGACGAGGAGTAAATCGGTATGCACGAGGT
Source organism: uncultured Collinsella sp. (assembly GCA_900547125.1). Lineage (GTDB taxonomy): Bacteria > Actinomycetota > Coriobacteriia > Coriobacteriales > Coriobacteriaceae > Collinsella. The sequence goes on along the minus strand of URFU01000001.1, from coordinate 73,535 downwards.
TGGCATTGTCAACGGCATACTCGATACAGTGATTCGCGCGGCGCGTGGGGCGGGGGCCTCGCGCGCCGTTTTGGTAACGCTGCGCATCGGGGATATGACCGAGGTCGTGCGCGAGGCGCTCGACTTTGCGTGGGAGACGTTTCGCGACGAGGACCCGCTCACGCGCGGCTGCGAGCTTGCCGTGGAGGAAGTCCATCCACAAAGCGAGTGTTTGGACTGCGGTGAGGTCTTTGAGCACGACCGTTTCCATTGCCGCTGCCCCCAATGTGGCGGCGCCAACGTGCGTCTGCTGCACGGCCGCGAGCTCGACATCGCAAGTATCGAAATCGAGACCCCCGACGATTAGCCCGCCAGCTACCTGGGGACGGGGTATAAATGGCAGAAGTAAGGAGTGCCGAGTATGGCCGAGAAAACGATTGATATCGCATCGCCGATTCTGTCGCGCAATGAGCGCCTGGCAGATCAGCTGCGTCAGCGATTTAAAGAGACAAACACCTATGTGATCAATGTGCTGTCGAGTCCCGGCTCGGGTAAGACAACCACGATTTTGGGCACCAACGAGCGCCTGCGCGATAAGGCCGGTCTGCGTTGTGCCGTCATCGAGGGCGATATCGCCTCGGATGTCGATGCCATCACCATGAAGGAAGCCGGCATGCCCGCCATCCAGATCAACACGGGTGGCCTGTGCCATCTCGAGGGCAATATGATTATGGAGGCCGTCGACGCCTTCGACCAGGCTGTGGGTCTGGAAAACATCGACGTCATCTTTATCGAAAACGTGGGTAACCTGGTCTGCCCAGTCGACTTTGACCTGGGCGAAAACCTGTCCATCATGATTCTCTCGGTGCCCGAGGGCGACGACAAGCCCATCAAGTACCCGGGCATCTTCCAGCACGCCGGCGCGCAGCTGCTCAACAAGGTCGATGTGGCCCCGGCTTTCGATTTTGACATGGATAGGTATACTAAGACACTCGATGACCTCAATCCGCAGGCGCCGCGGTTTTCCGTCAGCGCGCGTAAGGGCGAGGGCATGGATGCCTGGTGCGATTGGCTCATCGGGCAGATTGAGCAAGCAAGGGCGTAAGTCGGCCGCCATACGGGCGGGCGTAGCCGCAGAGATACGAGATAGGAGCCTCTTTTGAAGCTCATCATCGCCGAGAAAAACGACGCCGCGCGTCAGATTGCCGAGCGTCTGTCCACGGGCAAGCCCAAAAAGGACAAGGTGTACAACACCGCCATCTACCGTTTTGAGTGGAAGGGCGAGGAGTGCGTGACCATCGGCCTTGCCGGTCACATCCTAGCGCCCGATTTTTGCGACAGCGTGCTGTTCGATAAAAAGCTGGGCTGGTATTCGGTCACCGAGGACGGCGAGATGCTGCCGGCCGACATACCCGATGGCCTGGCGCGTCCGCCCTACGACACCAAGCGCAAGCCGTTTCTTGCCGATGGCATCTCAATCAAGGGCTGGAAACTCGAGAGCCTGCCTTACCTCACCTGGGCGCCCGTCATTAAGCTACCGGCCGAGAAGGAACTCATTCGTTCGCTCAAGAACCTCGCTAAAAAGTCTGACAGCGTCATTATCGCCACGGACTTCGATCGCGAGGGCGAGCTAATCGGTTCGGACGCCCTTAACAAGGTGCGCGAGGTGGCGCCGGACTTGCCGGTTGCCCGCGCCCAGTACTCTTCGTTTACCAAGGCCGAGATCACGCAGGCCTTCGATAATCTCGTCTCGCTCGACCAGAATCTGGCCGACGCCGGCGAGAGCCGCCAGCACATCGACCTCATTTGGGGTGCGGTGCTCACGCGCTACCTGACGCTCGCCAAGTTTGGCGGCTTTGGTAACGTGCGCTCTGCCGGCCGTGTGCAGACGCCGACGCTTGCCCTGGTGGTCGAGCGCGAGCGCGAGCGCATGGCGTTTGTGCCCGAGGACTATTGGCAGATCCGCGGCATGGGCGCCGCACAGGGTGCTGCCGAGGACGACCGCTTTAAGATTGCGCACAAGACGGCGCGCTTTACCGACAAGGATGCTGCTGAGGCGGCGTACGGCCATGTCGACGGCGTTGCGACGGCAACCGTCGCCGCGGTGACCAAGCGTTCGCGCAAGCAGCAGCCGCCCACGCCGTTTGCGACCACCTCGCTGCAGGCTGCCGCCGCAGCCGAGGGCATCTCACCTGCGCGTACCATGCGCATCGCCGAGTCCCTCTACATGGCCGGTCTCATCAGCTACCCGCGTGTCGACAATACCGTGTACCCTGCGACGCTCGATCTGGGCGCCGTGGTGAGCGACCTGGCAAAGATCAACCCGGCGCTGGCGCCCGTATGCAAAAAGGTGCTCGCCGGTCCCATGAAGCCCACGCGCGGCAAGGTCGAGACCACCGACCACCCGCCTATCTATCCTACGGGCGAGGGCGATCCGTCCACGCTCGACGGTGGCCAGCGCAAGCTCTACGACCTCATCGCCCGTCGCTTCCTGGCAACGCTCATGGGTCCCGCGACCATCGAGAACACCAAGCTCGAGCTCGACGTGAACGGCGAGCCGTTCGTGGCCTCGGGCGACGTGCTCGTGACCCCCGGCTTCCGTGAGGCGTACCCGTATGGACTCAAGCGCGACGAGCAGATGCCGCCGCTTGAGCAGGGCGATACGGTCGACGTGTTCGACATTAAGCTCGAGGCCAAGCAGACCGAGCCGCCCGCGCGCTACAGCCAGGGCAAGCTCGTGCAGGAGATGGAAAAGCGCGGCCTGGGTACCAAGTCAACGCGCGCGAGCATCATCGAGCGCCTGTATGCCGTGCGCTATCTCAAAAATGATCCCGTGGAGCCGAGTCAGCTGGGCATCGCCATCATCGACGCACTGACGCAGTTTGCCCCGCGCATCACGAGCCCCGATATGACCAGCGAGCTCGATGGCGATATGACCCGTGTGGAGCGCGGCGAGGACACCGAAGAGCATGTCGTGACGCACTCGCGCGCGCTGCTGGCCGGCGTGCTCGACGAGCTGCTCAAGCATACGCAGGAGCTGGGCGACGCCATCAGCGACGCCGTCACGGCCGATGCGCGCGTGGGCGCCTGCCCCAAGTGCGGCAAGGACTTGGTTATGAAGACGAGCGCCAAGACCCGCGGCAGCTTTATCGGCTGCATGGGCTGGCCCGACTGCGACGTGACCTATCCGGTGCCGAGCGGCGTCAAGGTGAGCCCGCTCGAGGGCGAGGCGGCCGTGTGCCCCGAATGCGGTGCACCGCGCATTAAGTGCCAGCCGTTCCGCCAGAAGGCCTTCGAGATCTGCGTGAACCCGACGTGCCCCACCAACTACGAGCCCGACCTTAAGGTGGGCGAGTGCAAGGTGTGCGCCGAGGCCGGACGCCATGGTGATCTGATTGCACACAAGAGCGAGAAGAGCGGCAAGCGCTTTATCCGCTGCACCAACTACGATGACTGCGGCGTGAGCTATCCGCTGCCGGCGCGCGGCAAGCTCGAGGCGACGGGCGAGACCTGCCCCGAGTGCGGCGCCCCCATCGTGGTGGTCAACACGGCGCGCGGTCCGTGGCGTATCTGCGTCAACATGGATTGCCCGACCAAGGAGAAGAAGCCCGCCCGCGGCCGCAAGGCTGCGACCAAGGCGAGCACGACGAAGAAGACCACGGCAGCCAAGAAGACTTCGACCGCCAAGAAGTCGACCGCCAAGAAGACTGCCGCGAAAAAGACGACCACCAAGAAGGCGGCCGCCGACAAGTAACCGAGCACATATAGACACGGCGGGGCCGGGCGCGCAAATGCAAATGCGAGCCCGGCCCCACTTCTAAGTTGCGGTGAAATAGGGACTGTTTTTGCTGGCAAAAGTCCTAACTAATCCCTATTTCACCGCAAGTTTTGATCAGTTGTTGGGATTAGTTCACCTCGACGGGCTTGGCGCCGGGATAACGGTCCTCAAAGTCTAGGCGGTACTTATTGTCATTGGTGCCCGCCACGTTGTCGCGTGACAGCGGCGCCACGATCTCATTCTTGTGGTCCGCGGGCTTTGCGTACTTCAGGCTGATCTCCCAGGCATCGCAGATCGCGTCAATGCGGTGGTCCAGGTCGTCATACAGGGCAACGATGTCTTTCCAGGAGCTGTAGTTCTTGGAGCTCGTCGGGACGTCCAGGTCCTCGACGATGTCGTAATACTGCTCGATGGTGTCCTCCGTGCGCTCGGCGACGTCAGCGAGATTTTGACGGGTGGTACGATCCTCTTCCAGATAGCTGCCATTAAACGTCTCTGCGCAGGCACGGACCTGGCTATCGAGATCTTCCAGCAGGTCGTAGTATTCACTCAGGCGACGGTAGAGGTTCTGTTCGGAGAGGCTTGCTTCGCCGCCATCCTCGTCGTCATCGTCATCATCGTCGTACAGGCTGTTGGGATTGCCGAGAGGCTTTAGATCATCGTCGTCGACGTCATGGTGCAGCTTAGCTACCTCGGCAGTCGTCTGCGTAGCGGAGTTGTCGAACGGCTTGATCACAAAAAAGATGACCAAGGCGATGATGATTGCCAACAGCACAACGATAACGGCGACAAGCGCCCTGGTAGCGCTCTTTTTTGCGGCGGGGGCCTGCGGTGAACCAGACGCGTATGTAGACGCCGGTTGCTGTTGGGGCGGGGTGTCCGCGACGGGTATGCGCTGCGTCGTTTCGACCGCTGCAGGGCCGGCGGCGGGGTCGGGGCGATAGGCGAGGGGGTCGTCCGGCTTAGCTTGCGGCGTATCGAGGGAGCCGGTCTTCTCAAACGTGGGTTGGCCATTGCTTGCGGTTGTCTGCTCAACGGGTGCACCGCACGAGGTGCAGAACTTGGCATCATCTGCAAGAAGCTTGCCGCACGAGGCGCAATACCGAGACATTGCCACTCCTTTCGCCACATTTCAAATCAATACGACGATTATACCCAGCGTCCAAAAGTCCCCATCATAAGTTGCGGTGAAATAGGGACTGTTTGGCGGTCTCAGAGCTTCAATCAGTCCCTATTTCACCGCAACTTTGGAAAGACACCTTTAGCCATTGGGGACGCGCCGAGCACTGGGGTATCATGGCTTGGTTGGTATATCTGCATTTACGCGCCTTGTAGGAAGGGGCTGCGCTCATGGCTTTTGAGCCCGCTCAACATAGCTTTATCACGCTCGAGGGCGTCGATGGTGCCGGCAAGTCCACGCAGGCGCGTCTGCTTGCCCGCGCGCTCGAACTCGCTGGCTACCAGGTTGTGAGCCTGCGCGAGCCGGGCGGCACCGCCATCAGCGAAAAGATCCGTGCTCTGCTGCTCGACCCCGCCAATACGGCGATGGGAGACACCTGCGAGTTGCTGCTCTACGAGGCGGCGCGCGCCCAGTTGGTGCACGAGGTCATAGCTCCCGCCCTCGCGGCCGGCGAGGTAGTCCTGTGCGATCGCTTCTACGATTCCACGACCTGCTACCAGGCGTTTGCCGATGGCCTCGACCGTCAGATGGTACGCGATGCCAACAACCTGGCTGTCGCCGGTACGCATCCGGCGCTCACGCTCGTCTACCACATCACACCCGAGCAGGCGGCGCTGCGCATGGCAGCCCGTGGCGCGGCGGACCGCATGGAGGCGAAGGGAGTGGCATTCCAAGAGCGTGTCTACCAGGGCTTTTGCGCCATTGCTGCCGAGGAACCCGCCCGCGTAAAGCTCATCGACGCTACCGCGACCATCGAGGAAGTCTTCGAGAAGACGGTCGAGCAGATTCGCGCGTACGGTCTCGACATTCCGCAAGACGCCGTCGTCGGCGCGCTTGCTAAGGAGGCCGAGTAACATGGCCCCCGCTCAGACAAGCCTGCTGGCCAAGCTCGACACCCAACAGCGCGTGCGCGATTTTTTGACCAACGCCGTCGCCAGCGGCCGCGCATCGCACGCCTACCTGTTTTTGGGCGCTCCCGGTGCCGGCAAGCTCGATGCCGCATGGGCGCTCGCCCAGGCCTTCCTGTGCGAGCAGGACGGCTGCGGAGCATGCGACAGCTGCGTACGCGTTGCTCGGCATACGCATCCCGACGTGCACTATTACACGCCCGTGAGCGCCACGGGCTACCTCATTGCCCAGACCCGCGAGCTGCTCGATGACGTGCCGCTGGCGCCCATCCGTGCCAAGGCCAAGGTCTACATCATCGACCGTGCCGAGCAGCTGCGTGCTAACACCGCCAACGCACTGCTCAAGACACTCGAGGAGCCGCCCGAGGGCGTTATGTTCATCTTGCTGGGCACCTCGGCAGACGTGATGCTGCCTACCATCGTGAGCCGCTGCCAGTGCGTGCCGTTTCGGCTGGTGTCGCCCGCCGTTGCCGCGCAGGCCGTGAGTCGCGCGACGGGTCAGGATCTCGCACGCTGCTGCATGGCGGTCGCCGTGGCGGGGAGTCCCACGCGCGGCATCGAGTTCCTTAAGAGCGCCGAGCGCCAGGATGCTCGCCGCCAGATGGTCCGCGCCATCGATTCGCTCATCGCTGCCGACGAGGCTGATGTGCTCAGCCGCGCCAAGTCGCTCATCGTCGCCGTTAAGGCGCCGCTCGCCGAGGTCAAGTCCACACAGGAAAAGGTGCTCGAGCAAAACGCCGACTACCTGTCGCGTGGAGCATTGAAGCAGCTTGAGGACCGCAACAAGCGCGAACTCAACGCGCGCGAGCGTTCGGGTATCATGGAAGCGCTGGCGAGTGCGCGGACGCTCATGCGCGACGTGCTGCTGACGCTTCAGGACGAGGCAGCCGACGTAGTGAACGAAGACGTGCGCGACACGATCGGGCGGCTTGCCGCCGCGACGAATGTTGCGGGTGCCACCCGGGCGCTCGAGGCAGTCGCGACCGCCGAGCGCAACATCGCCAGAAACGTTACTCCCCAGCTGGCCATCGAGGTCATGCTGTTCGATATCAGGAAGGCACTGAAATGCCGTTAGTCGTACCCGTTAAGTTTACCTACGCCTCGCGCGACCTGTGGTTCGACCCGCAGGATCTGGATATCCTCGAGGCAGATTACGCTATCTGCTCCACCGAGCGCGGAACCGAGATCGGCCTGGTCACGGCCGATCCCTTCGAGGTGCCGCAAGACGAGATCGGCCAGCCGCTCAAGCCCGTGCTGCGCGTGGCGAGCGACATCGACCTGCAGCTTGCCGACGACCTGGCCATCCAGGGCGACGAGGCGATGGTCGATTTCCGCCGTCTGGTCAAAGAGCTCGACCTCGAGATGAAGCCGGTCGGCGTCGAGTACCTGTTTGGCGGCGAGAAGGCCGTGTTCTACTTTGCGGCCGAGGAGCGCGTCGATTTTCGTCAGCTCGTCAAGGATCTGTCCTCGACGCTGCACATTCGCGTCGACATGCGCCAGATTGGCGTGCGCGACGAGACCCGCCTGGTGGGCGGCTATGCCCAGTGCGGACAGGAGCTCTGCTGCACACGCTTTGGCGGACAGTTTGAGCCCGTCTCGATTCGCATGGCAAAAGAGCAAGACCTGCCGCTCAACTCGTCCAAGATCAGCGGCGTATGCGGCCGCCTGATGTGCTGCCTGCGCTATGAGTTCGAGGCGTACAAGGACTTTAAGAGCCGCGCGCCCAAAAAGAAGACGCTCATCGATACGCCGCTTGGCAAGGCGCGTATTCAGGAATATGATACGCCGCGTGAGCAGCTGGTGCTGCGCCTGGAGAACGGCAAAGTCTTTAAGGTCAACCTGGCCGATATGACGTGCTCGGAGGGCTGCAAAAAGAAGGCCGCCGAGCAGGGCTGCAACTGCCGCCCCGACTGCGTGACGCGCGATGTGCTCGAACGCATCGAGTCGCCCGAGATGCGCCTGGCGCTCATGGAGCTCGATCGCGAGAACGGCGTCGACGTGGGCGATGGCCTGTCGAGTGCCGACCGTCTGGCCGGCACGTCGATGTCCAAGCGCCGCCGTCGCGATGCCGAATCCGATGCTCGCGCCGCTCAGGGCCAGGCCGAGGGCCGTGGCCGCGGAAAGGGCCGCGGCAAGACCGAGGCACCCGAGGCCGAGGAGGCAGCCGGTGGTCGTCGCCGCCGCAAGCGCGCGGCGTCCGTCGACAATGGCGAGGCCGCGGGTAAGAACGCTTCCCGCGAGCGCGAGGCTCAGCAGCCCCAGCTGCAAAACCGTGGCGGTGGCATGAACCCCACGCGCCGTCGTCGCCGTCACCTGTCGAGCGAGGAGCGCGAGGACGCCTTCCGCGCCGCAGCTGCTCGCGAGGCCGGTGCCGCTCCCAAGGGCGCCTCGGCCTCCGACGCGCCTGCCGACAAGGGCGGCAAGCCGCGTGGCGAGGAGGAGCGCGCGCCGCGTCCGCGCCGTCGCCATTCCTCGGGCACGCAGCAGAAGCCCTCGGTTCCTTCTGTGGCCGATCAGGTTTCGGATGAAGAAGTCAAGGTCACGCGCCGTCGCCCCGGCGATGGTGGAGGAGCTGCCGCCAAGGCTTCGCGCGGCGGTACTCGCGACGAGCGCGAACCGCGTGAGGATCGCGGTGGCGAGGGCTCGACCGACCAGGGTCAAAAGCGCCGCCGTCGCCGTCGCTCCCGCAAGCCGCGCCAGGACGGTGGTGAAGGCTCGACCCACACCTCGTCCGCACCGCAACCGCCTGCCGGCGAATAACGTCCGTAAGCGGATGTAACCCGCCTGACCCCAGCACCTCTGGGTATCATGGCTCTACACCGACAACCCTCCCTTCGCCTTTGCGTAGGGAGGGTTGTGTCATGAAGAGACATCTGAACGTATTGACTCGCTTGCGGGGCGCAGGAGTCCTACCGTTTGCGGACGAATTGCTACCGCTTGCCGAGCGCGCGACATACGAGGCGCTTGAGGCGTTGTCGCCCACGCGCTGTGCCGGCTGCGAACGCGCCGGTGCACTGATTTGCCAGGATTGTCTGGCCTCGCTCGCGCTCATCGACCCGTGCCATAGCTGCACCCGGTGTGGTGCTCCGTATGGGGATTTGCTGTGCACCGAGTGCTCGGTCGAGGGGGAGTCCTCGGCAATGGCCGAGGCGCTCGATCGCTGTTTGGCGTGCGCCGTCTACGCGCATCCGCTGCCGCGCATCATTAAGGCGTACAAGGACGCGGGCGAGCGACGCCTGGCTTCGTATCTGGCGGAGCTGCTCTATGACACCGCCTTAAACGCTCAAGTCGCAGCTCCCAATCGCTATGGCGGCGTGTTGTCCGGTGCCGATGCGGTGGTGTTTGTGCCCGCGACTGCGGCGGCGTTTCGGCGGCGTGGGTTCGATCACATGGAAGCAATCGCGCGCTCGTTTTGCGAGCTGTCGGGTGTTCCGCTGCTCGACGCCCTCGTTAAGTACGGTCACGGTGACCAGCGAGAGCTCGGTCGCGATGAGCGCCGGGAACATGCCCGGGGCATGTATGAGACGGTCGAGGATGTGCGCGGCTGCCGTCTGCTGCTCATCGATGATGTCATTACCACGGGCGCGACCATGGCAGCGGCCTCGGCGGAGCTCAAGCGTGCCGGCGCCGCGGCAGTCGATGGTCTCGCTATCGCACGCGTTTGGTAGGGGTGGTTTTGTGGCAGTGAAGATTGCGCGACGCACCGAGCCGACAAGCGAGCAACTGGCGGCCTCCGTAATCCTGACTGGCGCCTCGGCACTGCGCATGATGCGCGCCGAGCGTCGACAAATGGGTTACATCAGTTGGAGAGACCTCGATCCCGATGAAGCGCGCCGTGTGCTGCACGCATCGTCGCCCTCGGCCGAGGACATCTATCTTCCCGATTTGGTGAGGATCGGGGCCGTGAGTGGCGAGGTTCAAGAGGACCTGTGCCTGCTGGTGGGGTCGGCGAAGCAGCGTCGCCGCATGCCTAGTGCAAGCTGGTCCGTTTGTTCTGCAGGACTGCCGGTTGGTTCGATTCTGGAGGTGGAGCCGGGGGTGTACAGCTTGTCTCCCGAGGCCCTCTGCGTAGCCGTTGCGCGCGAGGTCGGCTGCATCCAGGCATTTGCCCTGGCCCAGGAGCTGTGCTCTAAGATTTCACTGAGTGACCGCGGGAAGTATCTGCCTCCCTACACCTCGCCTGTCGTGAACAAATTGGCAAAGGACAAAGACCAGCCGCCAGATGTCGGTTACTTTGAGGTCGAGTCCGTGCTGACACCCGATTGCCTGGTAGATTACCTCGCGGCATGCAAGGGGAGCGCGGCCAAGCAGCTGCGGCGGCTGTGTCCCTATCTGTCGGAAAACCTGCGTTCACCCATGGAGTGCATCATGCTTGCCATGTTTTCGCTTCCGTTTTCCTATGGCGGATTTGCCTGTGGTCCCTTTAAGACCGACTACAAGATCGAGTTCAACGACCGTGCACAGGCGATCTCGGGGATGCCGCATGCGGTTTGCGATGCCTTTCAGGAAGCAGCCCGGTTTGACTTGGAATACAACGGTGAGCTGGGCCATTCCTCTCGGAGGGGACGTATCCATGATGAAAAGCGCAACACGGGCTTGATTACTATGGGAATCGAGGTCGCGACGGTCAACAACGAAATGCTCTGTGACATGGAAGCGATGGAAGCACTCGCATGGCGCATCCACCAGCGTATGGGTAAGCGATATCAGAATCGCGTAGAGGCTCGTCGAAAGAGGCAAGATGCTCTGCTGAATACGCTCCGAGCGTGCTTTGGGCTCAAACCAGCGTAAAACTATGGCTTTATAGGGGGTCTGTTTATATGCTCTGTGCAAAAAACGGCAAATATGAGTACTGTTACTAGATTAGTGACAGCAAAAACAAAGAAACTTGGGCCGATAATCTGGATTCAGCGAAGAGATAATAAACGAATGTGGAATATCTTGGCGCCAAGCAGGCTGTGCGGAACTCAAAAAGGGCTCGTGAGGCGGTAATACGCTGCTACTAAATTGGTAACAGTACTCATATTTGCCGTTTTTTGCACACGGCACCCTGAGACGGGTGCCCCGGAGCTCCCCGTAGGGAAGCTCCGGGCTTCATAGGGGCACGAATGGTCCGCTCCGACCCGCAAAATCTGTACTCGCGATGCGAATGACGCCCCTAACCTTAAACTTTAGCTTGAACTTAGCTATAATGCGCTTCGTTCCTACCAGGCTGTGGTTGCGGACGGACGAAATGCCCGTCCTAGTCCAAGACAGACGCGGTCAAAGGGATCCACGTAAGCGACCGCGTGCGCGCGGCGCGATCATGGCGCGTCCTAGATGTAAGCCGCACCGTCCGTTCTACTTTCTTTGGGGCAATACCGCCTCGCGGGCGAGCGGGTCAGTCGTGAAGGTGGCTGCGGCCTCCCGAGCAAACACCCCGGTGCGCAAGTGTGGGGTCAAATACCAGGTCAGCTGGTGGGAACAACCTGATATTCCGCGCAACGCACGGATTGTATACGACACAGAAGGCAGGGTAGTGGACATGGTGAGGGGCAGCTTGATGCACGCGGCTCGGTTAGGTGCTGGGACCGCAGCGGTCATCGCCGTTTTGGGCCTGAGCGGATGCGCGTTCAACCCGCTGTCTACGTTCACGACTCCCACGATCGACCAGATCGAGTACGAGACCGTCACGCCGGCGGTGTCGGACGATGCCCTGGTCACTTCCGGAACCCTGACGGTCGCCCTCGATACTTCCGATGCGCCGCAGGCCATGCAGGACGCCGACGGCGAGCTCACGGGGTATGCGGTTGACGCCGCCCGCGCCCTCGCAAGCCGCATGGGCCTTAAGGTCGCCTTTGTCGATGCGTCTTCGGCAGATTCCGCGCTCGGCGACAAAAAGGCCGATATCTTTATCGGCGAGATTAACTCCACGGACGGGGACATTAGCTCGCTCGGCACCTGCCTGTACGATGCCACTTCCGTGTTCGGTAAAACTAGCGATGGTGGGTCGCTAAGCGTTTCCACCGATACCCTTAACGCGTCTACTCTGGGTGTCCAAATGTCCTCGGCCTCGCAGGAGGCGCTTGCTAAGCAGAGCATCACCGCCAATCAAAAGACCTACTCCAACATCAACGAGTGCTTTGAGGCGCTTGAGTCCGGCGAGGTCGACTATGTGATCTGCGACTCCACGGCCGGCGGCTACCTTGCACGCCTGATGAGCGAGGTCTCCTATGTCGGTTCGCTCGAGGCGCCCTCGACGCTTGGTGTTGCGGGCCTCTCGTCCAATGACGAACTGTGTCGTGCTGTGAGCGATGCCCTCGACGACATCACGGTCGACGGTACGCTCGAGGCGGTCCACTCTGTCTGGTATGGCACGATGCCCTACGACCTCACCACTAAGACGGTTTCGGGCGCTATCGTGCAGCCGGGCGACTCTGAGTCCAGTGAGACCACGTCCTCCGGCAGCGAGTCCTCCGATTCCGGCAATGAGACCGCATCCTCCGAGGACAAATCGTCCAGCCAGGAAGGCGCCATCACCGACGACGACATTAACAAACTCAATAGCTAGTTATTGCTAGGGGTGGTGTCTCCTATACGTTGAAAAGGACACCTCTTCACGGTTTCAACACGCACTGCCGGGTTTCCCCAATAGGGGAGCCCGGCTTTTTCATCCCTATAAAACCAGCAGGTCAAAGCCAATTTTCGAGACCAAATACAAATCTGTGGGCTCCCTCCTATAGCGCACTTTGCCATGGAAAAGTGCGAGACTTCGGTATGCGGTATCAAGCAATCGTTATTCGGGTCTTTAGGAATCCGCGTGATTAAATGCACGGCAATGGGTACATAGCCAGTACAGTAAGTCCCCGAGGCAGATTGGAGCCACGTATGGATATCAAGGTTTCTGGACGCAAGACGACGGTAACCGATGCTCTGCGTGCGCATGTGGATGAGAAGATCGGCGAGGCGCTCAAGGTTTTCGATATCGAGCCCATGACGGTCGACGTTGTACTTCGCTATGAGAAGAACCCCTCGAACCCCAACCCGGCAATCGTCGAGGTTACGGGTCGTGCCCGCGGTTCGGTGATTCGCGTTGCCGAGCACGGTGCAGATATGTACGCTGCCATCGACCTCTCCGCCGATAAGGTCACCCGCCAGCTGCGTAAGTTCAAGACCAAGGTCGTGGACAACCGCCAGGGCGGTGCCAGCGCGGCGGATGTCGCACCGGTCGAGCGCGTCGAGGATCTGGCCGACCTGCTGCTGCCCGAGGAAGAGGACGACCTGCTTGTCCGCGAGAAGGTTATCGACGTCACCCCGATGACTGAGGAGCAGGCGCTGGTGCAGACCGATCTGCTCGGCCACGACTTCTACGTGTTCGAGAACGCGACGACTGGCCTCATCAATGTGGTGTATCACCGTAAGAATGGTGGATATGGCATCATCAAGCCCCGCATCGAAACACTTGACGAGTAAAATACGTTAACTTGCATGAGTTAACGGTTGGCGGCCATCCCATGCGGGTGGCCGCCTTTTTACGTAAGGAGTCGCTTTGATGGACAAGGCCGCATCTACCGGTCATTCGAACAGATGCAGCAACGTCGTCGATACCTGCTGCGACTTTAGCCCCGAGGTCGCCGCGAACCTCGATGTCGATATCCTGGGTTTCCCCTTCATTATCGATGGCGAGGAGCGCACGGACGATATCTGGTCGAGCATGAGCCCTAAGGAGTTCTACGACCGCATGCGCGCCGGCGCCCGCGTGTCCACCTCGGCTGTGTCGCTCGGTCGCTATATCGAGTTCTTTACCGAGTGCGCCAAAGAGGGCACGCCCACGGTCTACCTGTGCTTTACCTCGGCGCTGTCGTCGAGCTACAACTCCGCGTGCCAGGCGGCAGATGCCGTGCGCGCCGAGTATCCCAACTTTGAGCTGTACGTGGTCGACAACGCTCTGCCCTGCGCGACTGGCGCGCTCTTGGCGCTCGAGGCCGTGCGCCAGCGTTCGGCGGGACTGACCGCCAAGCAGCTGGTCGATTGGGCAAACGAGGCAAAGACCTACGTCCACGGCTACTTTACGCTCGAGAGCTTCGACGCACTGGCTGCTGGCGGCCGCATTCCGCCCGCGGCGGCGCAGCTCACGGCAAAGCTCGATGTCAAGCCCGAGCTCTCCTACGACCTGGCCGGCTCGCTGTCGCTGATCGGCGTCAACCGCGGCCGCAAGAAGGCGCTCAAGTCCATCCTCAAGTCGTTCCGCGAGAACTACGTGCCCGACCGCACCATGCCCATCGCCATCATGACGGCCGATGCCGAAAAGGACGGCGACTGGCTCGAAGCCGCCATCCGCAAGGAGGAGGGCTGCGCCGACGTCACGATCATTCGCGGCTCCGTGGGCCCCACCATCGGCTCGCACGTGGGCCCCGGCATGGTGGCCTGCGCGTTTTGGGGCAAGAACCGCGCCGAGAAAGCCTCGCTTTCCGACCGCATCGCTCGCCGCGTGCGCGGGCAGTAGGCAAGCGATGCGTCCGTAATCGCCCTCGACTCACAGCCCAAACGCTGGCACCGAGTATTCAACCTGGTAATAACACCCAACCCAAAAGGAAAGGTTTCATGGCAAACAAGCTCTCTGTCGCATTTATCGGCACCGGAATTATGGGTGCCCCCATTGCCGGCCACATTCTGGACGCTGGCTATCCCGTCACGGTCAACAACCGCACCAAGTCCAAGGCTGCCGCGCTTATCGAGCGCGGTGCCGTCTGGGCCGATACGCCGGCAGATGCCGCGGCGAACGCCGACGTCGTCTTTACCATGGTGGGTTATCCCTCCGAGGTCGAGGAGCTCTACCTGGCAGGCGACGGCCTGCTCGCGTGCACTAAGCCCGGCGCGGTCTTGATCGACCTCACCACGAGCTCGCCTGAGCTGGCGCGCGACATTGCCGAGGCCGCCCAGGTTTCCGGCCGCATGGCGTTTGACTGTCCCGTCACCGGCGGCGAGTCGGGTGCCATCGCCGGCACGCTCACGGCTATCGTGGGCGCCACCGAGAACGACATCGCGCCGGTCCGCGACATCCTTTCCACCTTTGCGGCAACCATCTGCTGCTTCGACGGCGCCGGCAAGGGCCAGGCTGCCAAGCTCGCCAACCAGGTGTCGCTGGGCGCCTGCATGGTCGGCATGGCAGACGCCATGGCATTTGCCGAGCTGAGCGGCCTTGATCTTGAGAAGACCCGTCAGATGATTCTGGGCGGTACCGGCAAGTCCGGTGCCATGGAGAGCCTGGCGCCCAAGGCGCTCGACGGCGACTACAAGCCCGGCTTTATGGTCGAGCACTTCATTAAGGACCTGCGCTTGGCGCTCGCCTATGCCGACGACCGCGAGCTTGCGCTGCCCGGCGCCGACGTGGCCTTTACGCTTTACGACATGCTCGATGCCATCGGTGGCGCCAAGCTGGGCACCCAGGCCGTCACGGTCCTCTATAAGGAGGAGGCCGATGCCATCGCCGCCGGTCTGGACTGGTCGCAGTATCGTCCCGAGGAGCACGGTGCTCACGAGGAAGGCTGCGGTTGCGGCGAGCATGGCGACGACCACGAGTGCGGTTGTGGACACCACCATGGCGAGGACCACGAGTGCTGCGGCGGTCACGGTCATGACGACGGCCACGAGTGCTGCTGCGGCCACCATCACGGGGAGTAGCGCCCATGAGCTGGACGTTCGTGGTGCTTGCGCTGGCGCTCTTTCTCTTCGCGATCTACATCGGCTTTTTGTGCGGCCAGTGGGCGTGCGAAAAGCGCGTCATCACCAAGCGCGACTACTGGATTGCCAACTTTGCGGGAGCTGCGGCAGTCGTCCTGCTGACCTGGGTGTTCTCGCTGTTCCCGCTGGTGCAGTTTGCGCCGATCGGCTGGCTCGGCGGCTTTATCGCCGGCCTTAAGATGAGCTTTGGCGAGTCCGTCGGTCCGTGGCGCAAGCACGACGAGGTCTTTAACGTCAACAAGGCACACCGCGCAGCCGCCGACGCGGGCGATGCCGAGGAACGCCGCCGTGCGCGTCGTAATGGCGCTGCCGACCGACAGCTCATCTCGGTCACCGATGACAGCAAGGGTGCTGGCAAGCACGCTAAGAAATAGTAAGAAGAGGTAATTATGGCAGAAAACAAAGACGAACAGCTCACCGACGAGGAGCTGGCACAGCTTCAGCTGGCAGAGGAGAACGAGAACGCCGTCGACCGTCTGGTCCAGGAGCTCGGCTGCCCCACGCGCCGCATCCGCCAGTTTGCCGCCCGCGTGCTGCACCTGCTCGCCGAGCGCGATCCGCAGCGCGTCGTGCCCTGCGTGCCCGCGCTGATCGAGGCGCTCGACCGCCCCGAGGCGCAGACCCGCTGGGAGGCCCTCGATGCCCTGACGGCGCTCGCCACCACCTGCCCCGAGCAGCTGGGCGATGCCTTTGAGGGCGCCGAGACCGCGCTGTTCGACGAGATTTCCTCCACGCTGCGCTATGCCGCCTTCCGCCTGCTGTGCGTGTGGGGCGCCACGGGCGTCGAGCGTTCGCGCGAGGCTTGGCCCATCCTGGACGAGGCCATCCAGTGCTACCACGGCGACCTCGAGTATCGTGACATGCTCGGTTGCCTGTACGAGTTTGGCCAGGGCGAGATTGACGCCGAGGTCGCCGAGAAGCTCGCGCTGCGCCTTAAGTTCGACGCCGAGAACGGCAAGGGCAGCTATCTCAAGGCCCGTTCGAGCGAGATTTGCGAAATGCTTGTTAAACGTTTTGGCCTGGATCTCTCCAAAAAGAAGAAGCGTGCTAGCGTTAAAAAATCTGACGACGCCGAAAACGAGGAGTAACAGATTATGGCGCACGATGTAGTCCTGATTCCCGGTGACGGTATTGGTCCCGAGATTACGCAGGCCATGCGCCGCGTGGTCGAGGCCACCGGTGTCCAGATCAATTGGAATGTCCAGGAGGCCGGTGCCGGCGTCATGGACGAGTTTGGCACGCCGCTGCCCCAGCACGTGCTCGATGCGGTCGCCGAGACCAAGGTCGCCATCAAGGGTCCCATCACCACGCCGGTCGGCACGGGTTTCCGCAGCGTCAACGTGGCCCTGCGCAAGCACTTCGACCTGTACGCCTGCGTGCGCCCCTGCCTGTCGCAGCCGGGCGACGGCTCGCGCTTCCGTGACGTCGACCTGGTCATCGTGCGCGAGAACACTGAAGACCTCTACGCCGGCATCGAGTTCGATGAGGGTGCTGTCGAGGTCGAGGAGCTCTCGCAGCTTGTCGAGCGCTCGGGCCAAAAGACCTTCGCCGTCGATTCCGCGATCTCGATCAAGCCGATCTCTATCGCCAAGAGCCGCCGCATTGTGGAGTATGCCTTTGAGTATGCCCGCCGCTGCGGCCGCAAAAAGGTGACGGCCGTGCACAAGGCCAACATCATGAAGGCGACCGACGGCCTGTTCCTGCGCGTGGCGCGCGAGGTGGCCGCCAACTATCCTGATATCGAGTTCAACGACAAGATCGTCGACGCCACCTGCATGGGCCTGGTCCAGAACCCCAACGACTTCGATGTCCTGGTGCTGCCCAACCTGTACGGCGACATCGTGAGTGACTTGTGCGCCGGCCTGGTGGGCGGCTTAGGGATGGCCCCCGGCTCCAACATCGGTGCCGACTGCGCAATCTTCGAGGCAACGCACGGCTCCGCGCCCGATATCGCCGGCCAGGATATCGCCAACCCCACGGCCGAGATCCTCTCTGCTGCGATGATGCTCGATCACCTGGGCGAGAACGATGCGGCCAATCGTATCCGCGCTGCGGTATCTGCCACGCTCGACGAGGGCGAGCAGGTTACCGGTGACGTGCGTCGTGCCCAGACCGGCTCCGTCGAGGGCGCTGTGGGCACTCAGGCCTTTGCCGATGCCGTTATCGCGCACCTGGCCTAAGGAATGCACGCTGCAAATGCCTAAATAGTACTTAAGTGTTTGCGTATAACCTAAGAATCAATACGCCCGGCGCTCTGTCGGGCGTATTCTATTGCGGACTATGTTTCCTAACAAGGAGTAACTGATATGGGTCTGATTCAAAAGAAGGACGAGAAGGACGAGATCGACGGCATCCAGATCATCGAGCGCGGCGAAGGCCCCGACGGTGACGAGGACGAGAAGATCGACCTGGTCGCCGGCACGTCTGCCGAGCACATTGCTGCCGGCACGACCGCCGAGGAGGAGGACGCCCGCCTGGAGGCTCAGATTGCCGCGGATGCCGCTGACGAGAATCTGATGCCCGAGGAGCAAGACGAGGACGACGACTCCGACGTGGACGACCGCGCATCCAAGCACAAGAAGACGATGATTGCCGCCTTTGTGGTTGCAGTCGTGATCGCTGCCGTGGTCGGCTTCTTTATCGGCAATGGCGGCTTTGGCGGCAAGGGCGTCGGCTCGGCGACCCTCACCGAGGACCAGCTCGATTCGACCGTGGCAAGCTACAGCTACAACGGCAAGAAGAGCGACATCACCGCGCGCGAGGCCATCGAGAGCCAGTACAGCCTTGATACCGTCAAGGATAGCGATGGCAACTACACCGCTCCTTCTGCCGACGTCATCCTGTCCTACGTGCGCAACAAGATTCTGCTCGATGCTGCCGAGGACGAGGGCATCACCGTCTCTTCCAAGGAGATGAAGAAGTACGCCGAGGATTCCATCGGCACCTCCGACTACAAGACCATGGCCACGCAGTACGGCGTGTCCAAGGACCAGGCCAAGCAGATCGTCCGTCAGTCCGCGACGCTGCAGAAGCTCTACAAGAAGAAGGTCGGAGACAGCTCCGCAAGCATGCCGACCGCCCCGACCGAGCCTGCTGACGGCAACGAGGAGACCGCGAGCAAGGACTACGCCGATTACATCATCAACCTTGCCGGTGACGAGTGGGATAGCGAGAAGGGCACCTGGAAGGACGCCGACAGCACCTACGCCAAGGCCTTTGCCGACGATGCCTTTACGGCCGATAGCGCTACCTATAAGCAGGCCATGACCGCCTACTACACTGCTTATCAGCAGTATTCCTCGCAGGCTTCGAGCGCCAGCTCCAAGTGGACCGAGTACGCCAACGGCCTCTACGCCAAGGCCAACATCAGCATTTACGGTCTGTTTGCGTAAGGGCTGCCCGAGCCGCCGAGCGCGTAGCTGAAATATCTGAATAGCCCGCTAGAACGGATGTTGTTCTAGCGGGCTATTTGCGTTTAGGCGCTGGTGGCTAAATTATGCCTATGAATCTTTAAGTCCAAAAAGATTATCGGCTTCATCGTCAGGCATATATTCCAGCACATCGCCCGGTTGGCAGTCGAGTGCCCGGCATATCGCGTCAAGAGTTGAAAAACGTATGGCAGAAACCTTGCCCGTCTTAATGCGTGACATATTGACCTGGGAGATGCCCACGCGTTCTGCAAGCTCTTTGGATGAGATCTTGCGTTCGGCGAGCATGCGGTCAAGCCGCAGAATAATCATGGATTCCCCCTAGAGCAACTCGTCATCTTGTTTTTGCAGGATATACCCGTAGCGGAAGATGCTGGCAATCAGGCAAATAATCAGGCCTGCAAAGAGCATGGAGGGCTCGAATAACTGGCCGACGAACGCATCCGTAAAGCTGCCGCCAAATCCTGAGAGTATTATTCCCGTGATTACGGCACCAAGAAGCCTCACGGCAACGCCGCCGATAAGGAATAAATGTCCTACTCGACGAAGCGTCTGGTTGCATTCAAGGTCAAAGGGTCTGCCTTCCTTTTCAATGTTGAAGAAAAGCCTGCGCACGCTTATCGCGATGGTAAGCGCGAGACATGTCATCAAGAGGCTTCCTATGGCAGTGTGACCATCGTGTGCGACGAGCATAAGTGGGGCCTGCGCATCGGTACCGACAATAGCCAGGCACGGCCCTTCGCCGGCTTGAAGTTCTACGGATTGGAGGCACGACCCTTGGGAGAGGCCGGGCAATATAAGTAGAAGGTCAATCGCAATGACTGCGAGGAGTCCCAGAGCGAGCGCTGTGGTAATGCAGATTGTGGCCCATTTGCAGATGCGAGCGAGCTTCCTCAGTTTGGCTATCGTCTGTTCGCGGCTGATGGTTTCATTCGATATAGATGCGTTTCGGTGGACCATAACCCCTCCAATCGGCGTTTTGGATGATACTTGTATCATATCAAAATTAACGATAAACGATAAATAATTACGTATACTGTGTAAGTAATGATTGAAAACGATTAGCGTGAGCTATTAGCTCATTTTGGATGCCGGAGTTTGGCGTTCGGGGGATGAGGACAAATGCCAAAAACTTCCCGTGATCGCGCAAGCGCTCCATCGCGCTTCCCTAATTCATCTGGGAAAACAGCTGCAAACGATTACAAGTAACCGGTGAACGGTCGAAAACTACCGTTCACCGATAATCTCAAAACTGGTTCTAACTGGTATTAAGACAAAAAGACCAATTCACATATCTTCACAATGACCTGCAATTTTTCTTTACGCTATTTATAGCCGCCCTGCGTTGTTTAGACACAATAAAAGTTCTGATCTTTTTCCAAAGCATTTCGAAACGGTTTCAAAACCGCAGGTAGAAGTATTAACGAGCGGTAAACGGTCGATTTATCACCGTGAGCGGTGCAAAAACGTTTTACCGTATGAATCAACGAAAGCGACCTCTTCTGGGGTGATATAGTGACAACAACACGTCACGTGGTTACTACCAGTTTAGAAACCACTGGTCTTCAAAGAACGCTTTCCAAGAAGCTTTAAGGGCGAGCGCCCGCTGGCTTCCGAAAATCATCGGACTCAGATTGTACACACCTTCGGAAGGGAAATTTGAATGGTTGGCTTTATTCTTACCGGTCATGGACAGTTCGCACCCGGCCTTGCAAGCGCTATCGCTATGGTTGCTGGCGACCAGCCTGCTTTTACCGTCGTTCCTTTTGAGGGCGACCAGGCTGCATCCTACGGTGAGGATCTCCGCGCCGCTATTACCGCTATGCGCGAGGAGTGCGATGGCGTGCTCGTCTTTACCGACCTGCTTGGCGGCACCCCGTTCAACCAGTCGATGATGATTGCCCAGGATGTCGATAACGTCGAGGTTCTGACTGGCACCAACCTTCCCATGGTTATTGAGCTTCTGTTCCTCCGCGGCAATGCCACGCTCGCCGAGCTTGGCGAGCAGGCCGTGACCGTTGGCCAGACGGGCGTCACCGCCCAGACGGTCGCATCCGTTGCCGACTCCGAGGAAGAGGATATCTTCGGCGACGAGGACGGCATCTAATGGCCGATTTCGGAGCCAACGTCCTGAGCTCCTCGGTCGCTCTTTTAGGCCTGCTTGTCATCATGGGCTTGATTTACACCATCTGGTCGCAAATCAACATGAAGAAGAAGCAGAAGTACTTCAAGGAGCTGCACACCGAGCTCAAGCCGGGTCAGGAGGTTCTTTTCGCCGGCGGTATCTACGGAACCGTCAAAGGCTTCGAAGGCGAGAAGGTCCAGATCAAAGTCCGATCCGGAGCCGTCGTAGATGTTTCGCGTTACGCGATTCAGGAGATCAAGTAACTGTCGTCAGCAAATATCGAAAGGAAGCTGATCAACATGGCAGAACCCAACATTCTTCTTACCCGCATCGATAACCGACTGGTTCATGGTCAGGTTGCCACCCAGTGGAACTCCACTCTGGGCTCCAACCTCATCCTCGTCGCCAACGACGACGTGGCGTCCAACACCATGCGCCAGAACCTCATGAAGATGGCCGCTCCCGCCGGCGTCGCTACGCGTTTCTTCTCCCTGCAGAAGACCATCGACGTCATTGGCAAGGCGAGCCCGCGCCAGAAGATCTTCATCGTGGCCGAAACACCGGAAGACGTGCTTACGCTCGTCAAGGGCGGTGTGCCTATAAAGAAGGTAAACATCGGCAACATGCACATGTCGGAAGGAAAGCGCCAAGTCGCCACCTCCGTCGCAGTTAACGACGAGGATGTCGCTGCGTTTAAAGAGCTGCAGGAATTGGGGGTGGAGTTGGAGATCAGGCGCGTTCCGAGCACGCCTGTTGAGGACACGAGCAAGCTCTTCTCGTAATCCTCGTGATCCACGTTGTCAGGAGTGAAACCCTGACGTTCTGTACGTGATATCCAAAGTGCGTACATACATTTTGAAAGGAGGAGCAAGATGGAATACTCGATCATCCAGATCGCTCTGGTCTTCGTTGTCACGTTCATCGCGGCAATCGACCAGTTTGACTTCCTCGAGTCTCTCTATCAGCCCATCGTCACCGGCGCCGTCATCGGTCTTATCCTTGGCGACCTCAACACCGGTCTTCTCGTGGGTGGTACCTATCAGCTCATGACGATCGGCAACATGCCGATCGGAGGCGCTCAGCCGCCTAACGCCGTCATCGGCGGCATCATGGCAGCCATTCTCGCTATCGCCACGGGCCTCGAGCCCAACGCGGCAGTCGGCCTCGCCATTCCGTTCGCTCTGCTTGGCCAGCTTGGCGTTACCCTGGTCTTCACGCTTATGTCCCCGCTTATGTCCACGGCCGATAACATGGCTCACAACGCGGACACCAAGGGCATCGAGCGCCTGAACTACTTCGCCATGGCTCTGCTCGGCCTGATCTTCGCTGTCGTCGTCACACTGTTCTTCATCGCTGGCGCTACCATCGGTCAGACCATCGCTTCTGCCATCCCGACGTGGCTGCAGACCGGTCTGTCCGCTGCAGGCGGCATGATGCGCTTCGTCGGCTTCGCCGTCCTGCTCAAGGTTATGATGAACCGCGATATGTGGGGCTTCTTCCTCATGGGCTTCGGCCTCGCGCTCATCACCGTTGCCAACGATTCGCTGGCAACCCCTGCTCTGCTCATCCTCGCTCTCATCGGCTTCGGCATCGCTTTCTGGGACTTCCAGCAGCAGACCGAGCTGAAGGGTGCAGCTGTTTCTGACGGAGGTGACTTCGAAGATGGCATCTAATGAGTATGTGATCCCGGAGCACTACGAGGATCTCACTCCTGCTCCGCAGCTCGACCAGAAGACCCTCAACAAGATGGCTTGGCGCTCCTGCTTCCTGCAGGCCTCGTTCAACTACGAGCGTATGCAGGCCGCTGGCTGGCTCTACTCCATCATCCCCGGTCTGGAGAAGATCCACACCAACAAGAACGACCTCGCGGCTTCCATGAGCCACAACCTGGAGTTCTTCAACACCCACCCGTTCCTCGTCACCTTTGTTATGGGCATCGTGCTTTCGCTCGAGCAGAACAAGGTTGACATCCCCACGATCCGCGCCGTCCGCGTCGCCGCAATGGGCCCGCTCGGTGGTATCGGTGACGCCCTGTTCTGGCTGACGCTCGTGCCTATCACGGCCGGCATCACCTCCAACATGGCCATCAACGGCAACGCCGCTGCGCCGATCATCTTCCTGGTGATCTTCAACGCCGTCCAGTTCGCTCTGCGCTTCTGGCTCATGAACTGGTCCTACAAGCTTGGCACCAGCGCTATTGACGCTCTGCCCGCCAACATGCAGGCCTTCACGCGTGCCGCTTCCATCATGGGCGTCTTCGTCGTCGGTTGCCTGGTCGTCACCATGGGTGGCACCCAGATCAACCTCCAGATCCCCAACGGCACCACCCGTGGCCTTGCCCCTACTACCGTGATCGTCTCCGAGAAGGAGGCCGAGAACTTCACCGGTATGGAGGGCATCGATACCGAGACCGCTGAGGCCGGTACCATCGCCATGACCGATGAGGACGGCAACGCCCTCACCGCCACCGATGCCGACGGCAACGAGGTCAAGTGCGGCGTCGCCGATCTGGGCAACGGCATGGAGTCCGTGACCTACGCTACCGTTACCGAGGATCCGGTCAACTTCTCTGTTGCCGACACCCTCAACACCATCGTCCCGAAGCTCGTCCCGCTTATGCTTACGCTGCTGCTTTACTACATGTTCGCTAAGCACAGCTGGACCCCGACCAAGGGCATTCTCCTGCTCTTCGTCCTTGGCATCCTGGGCGCCGGCCCGCTTGGTCTCTGGCCGAGCATCTGGTAAGGCTCTAGCTTGAGGGGTGTGTCCCTACGCGGCTCACACCCCGACCCCTTAAGCCATGTGTATGTTAAAAGCCGCGTGCTCGAAAGAGCGCGCGGCTTTTGTTTTCTTGATGATTCGGGTGTGGCAGACAGATAATGCTAAACACCCTAGGTAGTTAGCCGAATTCGAGCAAAAGGGAGGATAGGATGGCGATCGGAGCGCGTAAGCAACCGCTGTACGATCAGCTGGTCGATATTCTGACCGAAAAGATCGACCATGAATATCGCGCCGGTGACATGATTCCTTCCGAGCGCGAACTTTCGGAGCGCTATGGTCTCTCGCGCACCACGGTGCGCCTGGCTTTGCAGGAACTGGAGCGTTTAGGACTGGTGGTTCGGCAGCACGGTCGCGGTACCTTTGTGACCGACCGTTCGGCAAAAGCAACCAATCTTATGCAGTCCTACAGCTTTACCGAGCAGATGCGCGCGATGGGTCGCGACCCCGAGACCACGATTCTCGAGTTTTGCGAGATGGAGGCCGATAAAAATCTGGCCGAGCATATGGGATTGCGTATCGGTGATCGCATTTTTAAGCTTAAGCGCCTTCGTTCTGCCGACAACATGCCCATGATGGTCGAACGCAGCTATCTACCAGTTCGTCAATTTCTGTCCCTAAAGCGACCGCTGCTGGAGCGTAAGCCGCTTTACGATGTGATTGAGCAAGACTTTCAGCAAAAGATACGCGTGGCCGAAGAGGAGTTCTATGCGAGCATAGCCCGTCCCACCGACGCCCACCTTTTGGGAATTGTCGAGGGCTCGCCTGTGCTCGATTTGGTCAGGACTACGTATAACGAGTCAAACGAGGTTGTGGAGTACACACTCTCGGTTGCTCGTGCCGATCAGTTTAAATACAAGGTTTACCACCAGCGTAGCGATTAGTGTCCGCATCGTTTCCATATGATGATTCTTTGCATTTAACTGGTTACTACCAGATAACCAACCGAAGTGTATAATTGCACGTCAGAGGATTACTTCTAGAGAGAGGTATTAAAAATGTTCGAGAAGAGTGTCGAGGAGCTCACCGAGCTCGGCGCCCAGATCACCACGGCCGAGATTGCTCAGCAGCCCGAGCTTTGGCGTGATACGCTCAACATCTATCGCGAGAACAAGGAGGCCATCGAGGCCTTCCTGGCCGAGGCTCGCGCTATGGGCGAGGGTCGTCTGTCCGTTGTCTTCACCGGTGCCGGTACGTCCGACTACGTTGGCGATACCTGCGCCCCGTACCTGCGTCACGCTGGCAACACTGATCTCTACGACTTTAAGCCCATCGCCACGACCGACATCGTGAGCGCCCCGCGCGACTTCCTGCGCGCCGAGGATCCCACGCTCGTGGTTTCCTTCGCCCGCTCTGGCAACAGCCCCGAGAGCCTTGCCGCCGTTGCCGTTGCCAAGGAGCTCGTCCACAACGTCAAGTTCCTCAACATCACCTGCGCTCCCGAGGGCAAGCTCGCCGTCGAATCTGCCGATGATCCCAACGCGCTGACGCTGCTCATTCCGCGCGCCAACGACAAGGGCTTCGCCATGACCGGTTCTTATTCCTGCATGACCCTGCTCTCTACCCTTATTTTCGACACTGCCTCTGACGAGCAGAAGGCCGAGTGGGTCGAGACGATTGCCAAGATGGGCGAGGAGGTCATCTCCCGTGAGCCCGAGATCGCCGATTACCTGGCTGGCGACTTCAACCGCGTGACCTACTTGGGTTCTGGCTCCTTCGGTGGCCTTGCCCAGGAGAGCCAGCTCAAGATCCTCGAGCTCGCTCACGGTCTGGTCGCTACTTCCTACGACACCTCCATGGGCTATCGTCACGGACCTAAGTCCTTCGTCGACGATAAGACGCTCGTCTTCGTGTTCGTCAACAACGACGCCTACACCCGTCAGTACGACATCGACATCCTCAACGAGATCGGTGGCGACGAAATCGCTCAGCACACCATCGCCGTTCAGCAGGAAGGTGCCACCGTCTATGAGGGTGAGTCCTTCACCTTTAAGGGCTACGAGGCACTTCCCGAGGGCTACCTTGCTCTGCCGTTCGTGATGTTTGCCCAGGCTATCAGCCTGCTCAACTCCGTGCGCGTGGGCAACACGCCCGATACGCCGAGCCCCACCGGCACGGTCAACCGCGTGGTTAAGGGCGTGACGATTCACCCCTTCACCGCTTAATCGCGTCCCCCTGTAAGGGCGCCCGTCCGCTCATAACGGCGGGCGGGCGCTTTTTGTTTTCCGTGAGCTGGGTATAAGCATCACTACAGTCAACTGCTTTAGAAGCAAGGAGTGCATATGAGCACGTACGCAATTAAGGCTGACAAGTTCTTCTTGCCGGCAGGCCCGCAACTGGGCGGCTATCTTATGGTCGAGGATGGCGTCTTTGGCGCCTGGCAGGCCGACGAGCCCTCTTGCGAGATTAAGGACTACACGGGATCGTGGATCGCGCCGGGTATGGTCGATACTCACATCCATGGCTTCTACAACCACTCAACTACCGATAACGATCCCGAGGGCATCGATATCAGCTCGACCGAGCTCGCCCGTCGCGGCACCACCAGCTGGCTGCCCACGACGTTCACCGATGGCGTCGAGCAGATCAAGGACGCCTGCGCCGCCATCGCTCAGGCGGACGAGGGTCGCGGCCCCGACTTCTGCGGTGCTCGCATTCAGGGCATCTACCTGGAGGGCCCCTTCTTTACCATGAAGCACGTGGGTGCGCAGAACCCCGCTTATCTTATCGATCCCTCCGAGGAGGTCTTCGATCAGTGGCAGGAGGCTGCGGGTGGTCGCATCGTTAAGCGCGCCATGGCGGCCGAGCGCGACGGTGCCGCTGCTTATGCGGCTGCTCTGAACGCCAAGGGTGTGGTGACCAGCATCGGTCACTCCGACGCCACCTACGATGAGTGCATCGCCGCCATCAACGCCGGTGCCAGCTGCTTTACGCATACCTATAACGGTCAGCGCGGGCTGCATCACCGTGAGCCCGGTGTCGTGGGCGCTGCCATGTCCACGCCCGAGACCTACGCCGAGATCATCTGTGACGGCAAGCACGTAAACCCTGCCGCCATCAAGGCACTGCTGCAGGCAAAGGGCTGGCAGCACACGGTGCTCATCACCGACTGCCTGGGTTGCGGCGGCATGCCCGAGGGCAGCTACACCAGTGGTGGCATGGACGTCATCATGAAGGACAACCTGTGCTGGCTCGCTGACGGCAAGAGCATTGCCGGCTCGGTGCTCACGCTTGCCCAGGGCGTCAAGAACATCGTCGACTGGGGCATCGCCAGCGCCGATATCGCCATTCGCATGGCAACCGAGGTGCCGGCACGCTCCGCGCACATCGAGGATAAGTGCGGCAGCATCATGCCGGGTCGCGACGCCGACTTTGTCGTGTTCGACCATGAGCTCACCCTCGTCGAGACGTATGTTGGCGGCCAGAGCGTCGGCAACGCCTTTACCGAGTAACGATAGAAAAAGACGGCGGGCCCGAATCTGCTCGGACCCGCCGTATGGGTTAAACGCTCAAAAGCACCTTCACAGTTACAGCTTGTTAGCGATCTTCTTTGCCGTGCGCTTGACGCCGGCCACAAGACCTCCCGCAGGATGCTCCTTTTCGTAGGCTAGACGCTTCTCACGCTTGGCGTACTCTTCGACGATGATGTCGCCATACTCGTCTTCGATCTTGTCGAAGAAGTCGACGGCGCCCTTAATTTCCTCGGCGGTCGGGTGTCCCTTTTGGACACCGCCGGCGAGCTTGAACGGCCCCCACGTATCAAAGCCGGGGCAGCCGTAGACACCCATAAAGATGGCCTGCCTCATGCGGCAGATGCCATCGATATCCTTGCCGTACCACTTGTTTTTGCCACCGTAGGTCATAAGGCCAAACACCTTGTCCTGCGGCTGCAGCACGTTCGTGAGCACGCGTGCCATGTCCTTGTCGATCTCGGAGTAATAGATTCCCGTGGCGACACCGATCAGATGATATTCGTGCAGGTTGGGATACTCGTTTTTGCCAAGCGCCTTGACGTCGAGGGTATCGATCTCGGGGTGTGCCTCGACGATGGCGTCCACGAGCTTTTTCGTATTGCCGTGATGGCGCGAGGCGTAGAGGATGATGGTTCGCATAAGAAGGCCTTTCAGCTGTAATTGCATCAATGTCTGTATGGTACCCCGTTACATGGCTGGGATACCGGACGCGTCGATGAACGTGCGGGTTTGTCCTTTGGTCAGGGCCGAGACGGGTTCTTGCGAGCAAAAAAGCAGTTGTTCGAAAGGATGGGCAATGGAATACGCTCTCTCCAACGATTCGATTTCTATTAAGGTGTCCACGGCTGGCGGTTCGTTTACCTCGATTGAGGCCGGAGGTCGCGAGTATCTGTGGCAGGGCGATCCCGCCGTGTGGTCTGGCCAGGCACCGATTTGCTTCCCGATTTGCGCAGGCTTGCGGGACAACAGCGCCATGACGTTTGCCGGGCATCATGTAAAGCTCGCTCGCCACGGGTTTGCGCGCAAACAGGAGTGGAAGCTGCTGAGCCAAGGCGAGAACGAGCTGGCGATGTGCCTGGCTTCGGAGGATAACGCCGCGCTGCTGAGCGATTATCCGTACCCGTTTAAGCTTGTCGCTCGTTATACGCTCGAGGATACCGCCGTGCGCGTCTCCTATGAGGTGACCAACGAGGGGACCGAGGACATGCCGTTCTTTATCGGCGGTCATCCCGGCTTTAGGTGTCCGCTCGATGAGGGCGAGGCCTATACGGACTACGAGTTGCGCTTTGAGAAAGACGAGGCTGCGGAGCTCTGCACCGCCGTTCCCTCGACTGGCTTGATTGACGTGGCAAACCGCTCCAAGAACCCCATGGTGGGAAAGACGCTGCCCCTGTCGCACGAGCTCTTCGATTTTGCGGAGACCATCTTTGACGTGCTCGAGAGCCGTCAGGTTACGCTTTCTAAGAAGGGGGAGGACAAGGGCGTCCGCCTGAGCTTTGAGGGCTTCCCGTATCTCATTGTGTGGAGTAAGCCCGAGGGCGATTTTGTTGCAGTTGAACCCTGGGGCGGCCTCTCGACCTGCTCCGATGAGGACGACGTACTTGAGCATAAGCGCGGCTGCCTTGTCGCCAAGCCCAAGGAGACCATCGTACGCTCGTTCACGATTGAGATTCTGTAATTCCGTTTTGTCGACTCGTATCGCGAGGCACAAGGAGCCTGCGAGATAAGGAGCTAAAAATGATCCTCACCGTTACGATGAACCCGTCTGTCGATACGCGCTATCAGCTCGATGAGCTCATTATCGACGACGTCAACCGCGTGACGCCCGAAAAGACCGCCGGCGGCAAGGGCCTCAACGTGGCCCGTGTGCTGGGTCAGCTGGGCGACGACGTTGTGGCAACCGGTCTACTCGGCGGCCACATGGGCGCCTACATGGCTGAGCTCATGGACGCCAACGGTATTAACAACGACTTTGTGCCCATCAAGGGCGAGACTCGAATTTGCCTCAACATTCTCCACGCCGGCAACCAGACCGAGCTGCTCGAGAGCGGCCCGACAATTGCCCCCGAGGAGCTCGATGCCTTTACCGCCAAATTTACTGAGCTTGCGGGCAAGGCCGACGTTGTCACCATTTCGGGTTCTCTGCCCCGCGGTGTCGAGGCAGACTACTATGCCAAGATCACGGGCATTGCCGAGAACGCCGGCGCCAAGGTGCTGCTCGATACCTCGGGCGCCTCGCTCGAGGCTGCGCTCAAGTCCAAGGTCAAGCCTGAGCTGGTTAAGCCTAACCTGACCGAAATTAACGGCCTTCTGGGCACGAGCTTTACCACCGACGATGTGGACGAGCTCCGTTCCGCGCTCGCCTCTGACGCCCGCTTCTCCGATATCCCCTGGGTCGTCGTATCCATGGGCGCTGCCGGCTCCGTTGGTTTCCATAACGGCCGTGCGTTCCGCGCCAAGACCCCCGATATCCCCGCCGTTAACGCTACGGGCTCTGGCGATTCGACCATTGCCGGTTTCGCACATGCGATTGCTGCCGGCGCCGACGACGAGACGGTGCTGCGTACCGCCAACACCTGCGGCAAGCTCAATGCCATGGATCCCATGACTGGCCACTTGGTTATGGATCGTTGGGACGAGGTTTACAACGGCGTTGTCGTGACCGAGCTGTAGGAGCTTGTGCTGCGGCCCCGGCATCGGTTGCTAGCTCATGTCGACGACAAGTGCGATAGCATTATGTCGGGGCGCGACGCCGACGTTGTCGTGTTCAATCCCGACCTTACCCTGGTCGAGACGCATGTGGGTGGCAACAGCGTCGGTAATGCGTTTGCCGAGTAGCCGCCAAAGAAACGATCCGAGAGGGGATTTAGATGATTTACGGTGCATTGGGCGATATCGAGGAGTACCGTGGAATGCTCAAGGGCCTCGACGTGCTGATCGACTGGCTCGAGGAGAACGATCCGGCGAAGCTCGAGGTCGGCAGCCATCCGATTCTGGGCGACAAGGTCTTTGCGAACGTCATGGCTCCCACGACGCGTCCCGAAGCCGAGGCTCACTATGAGACGCATCAGCGCTATCACGACCTGCAGATCGACGTCGAGGGTCGCGAGGCCTTTAAGGTTGCCACGGGCAGCCTGACGCTGGTTCAGGAGTTTGACGAGAAGGACGACTACGATCTGGTCGATTCCGACGCTTCGATCGCCGGCGATCTTGCCGACGACAAGTTCGCGCTGTTTGTTGCCGGCGAGCCTCACATGCCCACGCTCGAGTTCCCGGGCGATGGCGCACAGCCGGTCAAGAAGATCTGCTTTAAGCTGCTTGCAGACGCTTACTGGGAGGAGTAACGCACTGCTCGGCTGAGCTGCTCGTCTGATGACGTGATTCCATTGAGGAGCGCGCTTGAGCCCCGTTAATCGCGGTTCCCTTGGGGATTGCGGTTGGCGGGGCTTTTGTTGAGTAGGAGAGTTTCCGGCGGCGTTGTGCTTGGATTGGCGGAAGCGCGCCCGAAATCAGCAACAAAAAAGCCGCCCGAGGGCGGCTATCTTGTGCAATGGAGCCAGCGACCGGGCTCGAACCGGTGACCCCCGCTTTACGAGAGCGGTGCTCTACCAACTGAGCTACGCTGGCGGCCATGTGATGACGCAACTGAGGCGTCAACGGCTGTCTATGATACGGGACATCGCACATCCGCGCAAGTGTTCTGACGGCTTTTCTCACTTTAAATGCACTAATATTGGAAACGCGAAGTCTTGCTCTTATGGGTCTCAAACAGAATGGGGCTGCCATGGCTCAACCCAGGATCCTTCTTACACGTATCGATGACCGGTTTATTTACGGGCAAGACGTTGAGCTGTGGAACGAGGCGATTGGTTCCAATCTTGTCCTGATCGTTAACGACGAGATTGCGGCGGATTCGCGCCAATGGGCGCCTATGAGGGTCGCGGCGCCCGAGGGCGTGTGGACACGGTTTTTCTCGGTGCAAAGGACCATCGACATCATCCATACCGCAACGCCGCGTCAATGGATTCTGATCATGGTGGCCTCACCCGCCGATGCACTCGCGCTGGTTAAGGGTGGTGTGCCGATTACCAAGATCAGCATTGGCCATATGCAGGCAGGGGAGGGCAAGCGTCCTGCAACGCCCGCAGTTGCCGTAGACGACGCAGATGTCGCTGCTCTCAGAGAACTGCAAAAGCTCGGAGTAGAGCTGGAGATCCGCTACCTCCCCAGCTCCAACCCCGACCCCATCGGCAATCTGTTCAACTGATCCCTTGGGGACGGAGAAAAACGAATCATTTTGCCCTTGCGAGGGACGCGTGCGATGCTGCCTGTCAAAAACAATGCCCATTTACTACGTTTGATCGGCTATCGCCGAGCATGTCGAATTTGAGAAAAACAAAACCGCAGGTAGGCGGCTCGCGAATTTAGCAAAAACCGGTGCATGGTCGAGCATCCCGGGCTAAACGTAGTAAATGGGCATAGTTTTGATATGTCACTCATACAGTCTCAGCGAAATTGAGCCCAAAAGATGAAAAAACGCCCGTCGGCGGTGGTGCCGGCGGGCGTTGCTGTGCAATATGTCGCGTTGTGGGCCTAGTGCCTCATAAAGTGGTATTCGATCACATTGCTGTAGGGATGACCGGGGCCCACAATGCCCTGCGGGAACAGCGGCTGGTGCGGCGTGTCGGGGTACATCTCTGCCTCGAGGGCAAAGCCGGCGCCCCAGCTATAGTTGGCATCGTCCTTGGCGTGCTCGTCGCCCAGCCAATTGCCAGTGTAGAGCTGCACGCCCGGGGCGGTGGTGTAGTAGTCCAGCTCGCGGCCGGTCCACATCTCCTCGACATGCAGGGCGCGGCGCAGGTTGCGACCGTATTGATAGTCATCGATGCACAGGCAGTGGTCGTAGCCACGGGCCTGCTTAATCTGCGGGTCGTCGGCTTCCATGCCGGGCGCGACGGGGCGCAGCTCACGGAAGTCAAACGGCGTGCCCTCGACCGGAGCGATCTCTCCGGTGGGGATATTCTGCTCGTTGATGGGCAGGTAGTGGGCAGCGTTAGCAACAAAGAAGTGCTCACAGTCCATGCCGGCGTTGTGACCGGCAAGGTTAAAGTACGTGTGGTTGGTCATGGACACGTACGTGGCGCGGTCGCTCTCACAGCCATATTCGATACGGAAGCAGCCGGTGCGCGTCACGGTAAACACGGCCGTAAAGGTGCGGTTGCCGGGAAGGCCCAGCTCACCGTCCTCAAGCGAGGTGGTCATGCGCACGGCATTGTGGACCTCGTCGAGCTCAACGTCCCATACGCGCTTGTGCAGACCATGCTCAAGATCGCTGTGCAGGTTGTTGGTGCCCTCGTTGGCGGGCATATGCCAGTCCGTGCCGGCGATGGTGATCGTGGCACCTGCAGTGCGGTTGGCCACAGGTCCGATGGTCGCGCCAAAGCAGGCGGGGTTGTCAAAGTAATCCTCGAGCTTATCGAAGCCCAGCACCACATCGCGCGCGTTGCCGGGGATGTCGGGCACGTCGATGCCCAACACGGTGGCGCCATAGTCCATAATGCGAACGCAGATCTCGGGCCCGTTGAGGGTGTAACAATGAACGGGGGTACCGCACGGCGCGGTGCCGAAAAGCTCGGAAGTGATCATTTGGTTCCTAACATCGAGGTATTTCGGACAAACTGTAGCGCGAACAGGCGAGATTATCACTACACCCCACTAAAGCAGGGGGTATTTTTCTCAAAAAAGTGATGATTGGAGCTGTGCGGGCGTTCATTTCTGACGCGCGCGAGTCTGATACAATTTGTTCGTTATTGTTTGAATTGACGTGAGCGTGGAACAGCGAGGACTCATCGTGATTAAAGCGGAGCGACAGGATAAGGTTCGGCAGCTGCTCGAGGAACAGGGAACGGTCTCGGTCAAGGAGATTTCGGATGCGTTAGGTGTCTCGGATATGACGATCCGCCGTGACCTTGAGGAGCTTGCGAGCCTGGGCGAGATCGAGCGCGTGCACGGCGGAGCCCGCAGTGCGCAGGGCCGTCCACACGCTATGCTGCGCCATGAGTATTCGCACAGCGAAAAGCGCACGAAGCATGCCGAGGAAAAGTTGCAGATTGCGCGCCGTTCTGTGGAGCTTATCGAGGAAGGCTCGACCATCTTTTTGGGCACGGGCACCACGGTTGAGCAGATGGCCTCGATGCTGCCGGCGTTTCGCCTGCGCATTGTGACCAATTCGCTTTCGGTGTTTAACCTGCTCGAGGCGCGCGAAGACTGCGACCTGTGCCTGGTGGGCGGCATGTACCGTCGCCGCACCGCCGCTTTTGTGGGACCAACGGCCGAGGATACCCTGCGTGCGCTGGGCATCGACGCGGCGTTTATCGGTGCCAACGGCATTCTGGACGGCGACGTGTCTACATCCAATATGGAAGAGGGCCGCATCCAGCAGCTCGCCTTTAGCAAGGCCGACTCGCGCTATCTGATCGCCGACTCCAGCAAGATCGGCAAGCGCGACTTCTACACCTTCTGCCGCCTGGACAATTTGGACGCCGTGGTGTGCGAGCCGGGCATCGCCGCCGAGGATCGTGCCGCCATCGAGGAACACACGCAGGTTATTTGCTAGTTATCGCTACGGGATTGCCAACGGGTGATGCGGGAGGACTTTTACCTCCTGTCATTGTGGAAACCAGCGCGTCAGCGCTACGCGATATGACGCGCAAATAAGGACTCCACTATCAAATCGTCTCAACCTGTAACAGGTAGGGGTGAAACCACCAACCAGATGTTACAGATTGAGACAATTCGGCGGGGCCTACCTTGTTTGTCTCGATCTGTAACGGTTAGGACTTAAAAACTCGGCTACGTGTTACAGATCGAGACAAAAGAAAAAGAACATTAGGACTTGAAAATAAAGTTTTGATAAGGGATTCGCCCAGTTAAGACGGTGCGGCAGACAATTGAGATTAGTTTGCCTCCGGAGTCGTAAGCATAATGAGTCAGTTCGATGACCGGAAGTTTTGCAACACCATAATTACTGGCTTCGGAATCGCTAAGCTGACGTGCTCTATAGCTTTCCCTAACAGATTGGATAGACTTGGACAAGTCGTCCATGATTCTGCTAAATGCCTGAAAATCTAACTGGTTATTTGGAACGCGCGACTTTGAAATGAAGAACGTATCAGCGCCTATGAAGCTGCCTTCAAGTTCGTAGGTCAATTCAAGACGCTGAATTTTGTCGCGACTTTGACATCCAAATTGTTGGAGCATCATTACGGAAATTGGACGACCTGATGTGAGGCCGCCGAAATGTTTGGTAATGGCATCTGGATCAACGCCATCGCAATGGCTTGCAAAGTCAAAGTCTAAAAGTGAATTGAGCTCGCTAACGCGTTTCGGTGCAACAAACGACCCCTTACCTTGGATTCGATAGATACTTCCACGACGCTCCAGCTCACTCATGGCAAGTCGGACGGTTGTTCTGCTTACGGCGTATTCGTCGCAGAGTTCCATTTCTGTTGGAAGTTTATCGTCTGCTTGATATTCATCGACGATCTGCTTGAGCAGCGCGTCGGTGAGCTGTAAATAGAGTGGCCGTTTTTCGTGTGTATCGAGCATTAGAGCCTCAGTTTGCATGTTGGTTATACCTGATGGTTGCCTCAGTCGGGATGTAACGTGGGCAAGGTAACCTTAACGTATCACAGAGCGGCTCAGCATGACGATCTGATGCCTGTATCCACGAAGGGCTTGTCCGAGCGTGAAGATATTCTGGGGCAGGCAAATACCGTTCATGGAGTCCCCGATATGTTGGAGGTCAGCGCCGGCTGCTTTTGCTGCAAGGCCTATTTTCTTAATGGTCTCGCTGTCGCAGGAGTCTTGACTCGTCCCGTTCGCCGCCATGACGAGAACCTTCTCTTCAATTGACTTGCCTACGTTGTGGGATCGTACAAAGTCTACGATGGCGCGCAGGTCTGCTTCTTGGAAGCAAGGGACGGTGTAGGGGGCTGGCACGAGAAGGATATCGACGCCGAGGTCAACAAACTTGCGCGCAATTTCGAGCGTCATGACAGGTTCCGCAACGCCCGCTCCATGCATTTTTCCGGCTATGACCAGGCCATTGAAATGCTCTTTGGAGAGTTTAATCGAATGGGCGATTGCATCGTTGGAGACGCCGGTTCCAGGGTTGCCCGTCAGGCAGATAAAATCAAATCCGAGTTCGTTAGCCTTTTCTAAGGTCTTGGGAGAGACGCGACGACCCATGGGGATTTCCGTTCGGGATTCAGACATCTCTGCCTCGTTATCAACTGGCTCCAGATTGACGCCAATGGGCCTTCCGCATGCTCGCTTCACCCAAGTGACCGGGTTTTCATTGAGATCATCTGGAATACCGGCAATAACTGGATCGAACACATCGAGCGCGTTAAACAGAAGCAGGTCGGCACCTGCGGCACGTTCGATTTCTGCATTAGTAACGCCGCCGAGAAATTGGGAAGAGGGTACGTTTTCCGCCATGATGGTACGTCCCTCGGAAGCCAGAATTGCCTGTTTTAGATCCATGGATGACGTGGCGGCAAAATCGGATGCGGACATGTTCAGTAATCGTTTGGGCATTGTTACTTCCTTTGACTAGAACGACAGGCTTGTGACATTGTCTCTAATATTGTTACAACAATATATTCAATATGTTATATCCAATCGGTGAACGGTTGCAAGCTTATTGTATTGCTCGGAAAAAATAGCCTTTAGCTGGGAAAACATTATATTAATCAACTACCGTTCACCGAATAAGTATTTGAATTCTTGACATATCGACAAAGCGGAAAAAGAATTGGTTATGACAAATCGCGCAAATGATATTACATTTCGCACAAGAACGTATTCACTTACATAAGTGGATACAAACGGGGACGACGACGGTTGAGTCCGGATAAATCGTTGTGTGCCCGGGAATCATGAAAGGATGTGTTATGGACGCTATCGTCAAATTCCTTGAAAAACACCAGCCCCTCTTCGACAAAATCTCGAGGAACATTTATCTGGTGGCGATTAAGGATGGCTTTCTCTCGAATATGCCAATTGTGCTGTTCTCGAGCCTGTTCCTTCTTCTTTCGACGCTCCCTGCCTATGTAGGCATCACGCTTCCGTCTGAGGTGCTGGATTTCTTCAATAAAATCTATGCATATACCATGGGACTTCTTGGCATTATGGTGGCCGGCACCACGGCGAGCTCACTTGCCATGTCGATGAACCGTCGCATGCCTTCGGGTAAATCTCTCAACCCCACCTCGTGCATGGTTTGTGCCATGTGCGGCATGCTCTTGCTATCGGTGACGAACGATGTTGTCTCGATTGTCGGAGCAGATACATCTGTTTTTGAAACCGGCTATATGGGAACCAAGGGTTTTCTCGCTGCGTTCGTAGCCGCATTCTTGACCGTTAATATCTATAAGGTGTGCATTAGCCATAATGTGACGATCAAGCTTCCCAAAGAGGTCCCTGGCTCTATTGCGCAGAGTTTTCGCGATATCTTTGCATTTGGGTTTTCGATCCTTGCGTGCGCTTTTATCGATCTTGCGAGCCGCAAGCTGCTTGCTGTGCCGTTCGCCAATTTGGTATCCGCTCTCATCTCGCCGCTGTTCTCCGCGGTCGATACCTATCCTGGCATGGCGCTTATCGAAGGCGCGGTCGCGCTTTTCCAATTTATGGGTATCCACGGTGCTTCGGTTGTCATGAGTCCGATCAATGCTGCGCTCTACGGCAATACCGTTACCAATCTTGAGGTTTTCCAAGCAGGTGGACACCCGTCAATTGCTCTCACGCAGGACTTTACAAGCTTCATCGGCGGTCTGGGCGGTTCTGGCTGCACGTTCATCGTTCCTATTATCCTGATCATGTTTATGCGCTCCAAGCAGCTTAAAGCCATGGGCAAGGCATCGATTATCCCGGTGATTTTTGGAGTTAACGAGCCCGTTATCTTCGGTATGCCGATTGTTCTCAATCCCTATATGTTCGTGCCCTTCCTAGTGGCTCCTATGGTCAACGCCATTATCGGTAAATTTTTCATTGACGTCATTGGAATGAACGCCCCCATGTATACCATGCCGTGGGCGCTTCCCGGCCCAATCGGTGCATTCCTCACCACGGGTCTCGATCTGCGTTCTCTCGTATTGATGGCAGTGCTGTTGGTCGTTGACTTTGTGATTTACTATCCGTTCTGCAAGGCGTATGACCATCAGCTTTGTTTGGAAGAGTCTGCAAAGGAGACTGCAGGAACCTCGGATGCAGATGCTATTGCCGCACAGGAAAATGTCGCAAAAGCTCTCGAGGCGGTAAAGGACAAGGCGGAGCAGATCCGCGTGCTTGTGCTTTGCCAGGGTGCTGGCACTTCGACTCTCTTGGCAAATGCTCTTCGCGAAGGTGCCGCTGCTAAGGGTATCGATCTGGTTTCTCAGTCCGGTGCGTACGGAAGCCACTATGAGACGATGGATCAGTACAACGTGATTGTTCTGGCACCCCAGGCACGCATGTACTATGACGCTATGAAGGCCGATACCGATCGCCTTGGAATTAAACTGCTCACCACAAGGGGCAAGGAGTATATCGACCTTACCAACGATCCCGAAGGCGCAATTGACTGGATCGTTCAGGAGCTGGCCAAATAGTGGATGCACTCCGTCGTTGATTCGTCGGTGTATAGTAGGGCCCCGCAGCTTATTGAGCTGCGGGGCCGTATTTCGTTGAGTATCAAGTTGAGACAATGAGCGCAACCGACGTGAGATCGCATTGGCGCTCTCTCCGAGTCACCGACAAGCTGACTTCCATCTATGTGACCAATTCGCTCTCGGTGATTAACCTGCTCGAGACGCGCGAAGACTGCGACCTGTGCCTGGTAGGCGGCATGTACCGTCGCCGCACCGCCGCCTTTGTGGGACCCACGGCCGAGGATACCCTGCGTGCGCTGGGCATTGACGCGGCGTTTATCGGTGCCAACGGCATCTTGGACGGTGACGTATCTACGTCCAATATGGACGAGGGCCGCATCCAGCAGCTCGCCTTTAGCAAGGCCGATACGCGCTACCTCATCGCCGACTCCAGCAAGATCGGCAGGCGATACTTCTGCCCCCCCCTGCCGGCGCAGGGGTTATCGCTTCACAATGACGCGTAAATAACTTTGGGCAACAAGGATGAGGCTATTCTGGGATATGACTAGACTCCGTATTTCGTCTTTATGTCCCTTGAGAATGAATCGTAGTCTTCATAGAGCCCCTCTCTGCTTTCATCCTCGGCGTGGTTTACACGTTCAAGGAGCTTATCCTTTGGAGCCTCTTTTGTTATTGCGGCCTCGCTATCGGGTATTGTGGATTGCAAGAATAGTTCTAGAGCATGGACGTCTTTGAGTATGTAGCCCGTCGAACGACCCGCTCCTGTTTTTTCGATTGCGCTGCAACTAACAAGCTGACCGAGGGTTCGTTTAACGGTAACCTCGCTGATATCGGGGCAGTTGGATCGGATGTCGGATTTCTTAATGACGCCGGGTCTCTGTTGAAATAGAACAGCGATGCGCGCTTGCTTCGACATGGGACGAGTGCTTGATTCAATTAAGGTACGCTGCTCGAGCTGTCGGTAGGCGGCCAGGGTTGTTCCGAGCATGAAACGGATAAAGGGTACTTCGGTGTTTTGATTTTCATTCCATCCAGTGGAGCTTGCAGCGAGGGCGTTGTAGTAGAGCGCCTTGTTGTCTTCAATAAGTCGTTCGATGCTGATGTAACGCGCAACGTCGTATCCAGTCTTTTCGAGTAGCAGCGTTGTAAGGAGCCGGCTCATCCTGCCATTGCCATCGTTGAAGGGATGAATGCTGACAAAATCGAAGATGAAGCGGAATGATATAAGGAGGGGGTCGCAAACTTGACGAGATAAGGCGTCGTTGAGGGACCGACAGGCTTCTTCGATAAGTCCGGGGGTTGCTAGGGCCGAAGGCGGCCTAAAGCGCACAAATCGATTGCCTTGATTGTCGATGGAGATGATTTCGTTATCGCTATCTTTCCAATGGCCCCCATACGAGATTGCCGTGTGCGCCATGAGGTCACGATGCAACTGCAAAATGACCGATGGCGTTACGGGAATGGAATCGTGTTGCTCGTGAATAAGCGACAGCACATCTCGGTATCCAGCGATTTCTTCCTCTGCGCGGGAGCTTGGCTTGGCGGAATACGCCATGATTGCTTTGAGTCTTTTTTGGGTGGTAACAATTCCTTCAAGTCCGTTGGAGGATTGGGTGCTTTGGATCTTAGCTTCCTCCATAAGTGACGATAGAAGTTCGGGTTTAACTTGACTCAGAGCAAGCTGTCGGCCTTTATGCTCGCGTATCGAGAGGAGGAGGTTGGTGATTGGAGTTGCCTCGAGTTCCGCTGGGACTGTGGTGTAATCGAACTGGCGCATGCGGCTCCTTTCGGTATCACGAACATACTTTCGATATCATAATACCATTAAATGACACCGAAAGCATGTTCGTGATACCGAAAACTAGAAACCATGCTTCATAACTGCTTGGAAAGTTTGGATTTGACTATCTTATTGTCTTGATCTGTAACAGGTAGACGGTTAAAAGTGGGCTACGTGTTACAGATTGAGATATTTCTGCTCGGGCGCTCTGTTTGTCTTGATCTGTAACAGCTAGGGCCGAAATACTTGGCTAGATGTTACAGATCGAGACAAACGGCCCGCACGGGCTCACCAAAAACAAAAAAGGCCGCATACGAACCCGTGGAGGGATTCGCATGCGGCCGACAGGGGGTATGCGGCAAAAGTTAGGCCATAAGCAGGCCGGTCTCCGCGACGTTCTTGTACCAGTACGCGCTCGCCTTGGGGTAGCGCTTCTGGGTCTCAAAGTCGATGTAGAACAGGCCGTAACGCTTGTTATAGCCGTTGGTCCAGGAGAACTGGTCCTGCAGCGACCACACAAAGTAACCGTCGACGTTTACGCCGCCGTCGATTGCCTTGAGGATCCATGCGAGATGCTGACGCATGTAGTCGATGCGAGGGGCGTCGTCGATAAAGCCATCCTCGAAGTCGTCCTTATAGCCCATGCCGTTCTCGGTGATGTAGATCTTCTTGTAGTTGGGGTAATCGTTCTTAATGCGGAGCAGCAGGTCGTAGAGGCCCTCGGGATAGATGATCCAGTCCCAATCGGTGGTGGGTACGCCTTCGCGCACGCATGACTCGCCCACGCCCTTGAGGAACCAGCGCGAGGAGCCCTTGTCGCCGGTGCCATTGTGGTTGATGTCGTTTTCGCCCTCGGCGGCACGCAGGAACTGGCACTTGTAGGTGTTGACGCCCAGGCAATCGTTGTAGGGGAGCGCGGCGGTCAGCGCGGCGATGTCCTCGTCGCGGACGTCGAGCTCGCCGCCGGCGATATGGGCCAGCTTGGTCGCAGCCTCCATGGTGTCGGCTGCATAGTGGCCGCGGAAGGTGGCGTCGAGTACCCAGCGGTTGTTGATGACGTCGGCCATGCGAGCTGCCTCGCAGTCGGCGGCGTTGTTGGGGTCGAGGGGATACTTGGGCTCCAGGTTCTGGACAATGCCGATCTCGCCCTCAAAGCCGCCCTCATGGAAGGCGACGACAGCCTTGGCGTGGGCCACCATCATGTTGTGCATGAGCTGGAAGGCCTTGTCCAGGCGGTACTTCTCGCCGTGCGGCCAGTTGCCGACGATAAAGCTGCCCTCGGCGGTTGCGGGAATCTCGTTAAAGGTAAACCAGTGCTTGACCTCGGTGAACTCGGCAAAGCAGAACTTGGCGTACTCGACGAAGGCGTCGATGGTCGTGCGCGTCAGGAAGCCCTCGCCGCCGTCCTGGTAGAAGGCCTCGGGCGTGTCAAAGTGATCGAGCGTGACATAGGGGATAACGCCAGCTTTGTTGCAGGTGGCGAAAAGCTCGTGATAGAAAGCGACGCCCTCGGGGTTAATCTCGCCGGTGCCACTGGGGAAGATACGGCTCCAAGCGATGGAGACGCGAATACCGTTGATGCCAAAGCGCTGGCACAAGTCGATATCGACCGGATACTTGTTGTAGAAATCGCTTGCGGGGTCGGGGGAGAAGCGACCCTGAGCAGCCAGGAAATCGTCCCAGGGCACTTTGCCCTTGCCGTGCGTGCGGGTCTCGCCCTCAACCTGGTAAGCGGCGGTGGCGCCGCCAAACACAAAGCCGTCGGGGAACTGCATGGGGTTGGTCATGAGTCATCCTTTCTGTGGGATACGAATAGGGAGAGGTGCCCGAACTGGGGATCCGGGCACCAACAGAGGGAGGAACTAGTCGAGGTTCTCGCGGAGCCACTTGATGGCGCCAGCGGGGTCGCGAGTAAGGTCGATATATTCCTTGCCGCGCGGAGCGAGCAGCTTAATGCCCAGACGATCGGTGTCGGCCTTCATGTCGTTGTAGTAGCTACGAACCTGCGGGGCGAGCACGATGACATCGTACTGATCCATGATGGCAGTGTGCTGGCCATAGGCGCCTGCGGAGGAAGCGATGTTCTCTCCGGTCTGCGCGGCACCTTCCTTGATGGCATTGGCAAGCATGGCAGAGGTGCCGGCGCCGGCGCACAGGACGAGGACCTTCAGGCCGTCGACATCCTTCTTGGCGGATGCATCGGCAGCGGGCTCGGGCTGATCGGCGACAGGCTCGCTGCCGGCGGCGGCAGCGGTCGTCTCGACGGAAGCGGTGGTCTGCTCGACAGCGGGCGCAGGGGCGTTGGCGGCGATGGCAGCGGCACCATCGGACTCGAGACCCAGCTCGGCGGCGCGCTCGGCCTCCTGGTCGCAGAGCAGCTTATCGTATGCCTTCAAGAACGGCAGGTAGATGATGGCGTCCAGCAAGATGATGATT
Organism: uncultured Collinsella sp.; assembly: GCA_900547125.1. GTDB lineage: Bacteria > Actinomycetota > Coriobacteriia > Coriobacteriales > Coriobacteriaceae > Collinsella. The sequence goes on along the minus strand of URFU01000001.1, from coordinate 31,295 downwards.
GCAACAAATACCAGGGCGATAAGCTGGAAGTTCGTGGTGATGAAGATGCCGATGGGGGCAGGGGTGGCCCAAGGCACCACGAAGGAGAAGCCGTTCATGCCCACATTGTCGATAAAGAACTTGGCAACGCTTACGTTGACGCAGCCGGCGGCAACAAAGGGGATGAGCATGTAAGGGTTAAGGATCATCGGCGCGCCAAAGAGCAGCGGTTCGTTGACGGCGAAGGCAACAGGAACAATCGAGGCCTTACCGACGGCTTTGAGCTGCTTGGACTTCATAAAGAGAATCAGCAGAAGCGGCACGATGAACGTGGCGCCGGTGCCGCCGAACTCACCCACGAGCGACATGTTAAAGGTGAGGGAGTGTGCGGGGTGGCCGCCTGCCAGCAGAACCTGCAGGTTCTCGGCCTGGTTGGCAAGACGGATGGGGTCGATGCCCGGCTGGACAATCGAGGGGCCGTGGACGCCGATGAACCAGAAGAACGCGGTGGCCGCCTGAATAAGGATGAGTCCGGGGTAGGTCTCTGCCGCAGTGAAGAGCGGGGAGAGCAGTTTGATAAGCAGCTCGGAGAACGGAACGCCCATGAGGTTGCGCACAACCACATCGATGATGCCGCAAATGATGACAGCGCCACCGAAGGGGATGATGTCGCGGAAGTTCTGTGCGATGGCGCCCGGAACCTCCTTGGGCAGCTTAATGGTCAGATCGCGCGAGACGCAGTACTTATAGACCCACACGGTAATGAACGCGGCGATATAGGCCGAGAACAGACCGCGCGTACCCATGCTGGTGCAATCGAAGACAGAAAGCTCGGAGCCGTTGAACTTGGTGGTGAACTGCGTAACGGCGAGCAGCAGCATGCTGCACTGGGCGGCAACCATGGTGGAGCCGTCGTTGAGCACCTTGCCGGCGGGCATGCGACGGTTCATGGAAGCCGTAAAGTTCTTGGCGGTGGTGCCGGCAACCATGATGCCCATGACGCCCATGGTGAAGTTGTACAGCTTGTTGCACCAGTCGATGAGCGGCTGGGGCAGCGTGATGCCGACCACGCCGGGAAGCGTGGCGATCAGCAGAAAGATCGAAGAGGTGAGGACGATGGGCATGCACCCAAGGAATCCGTCCTTAATAGCCTGGAGGTAGATGTTCCTCGAGATCTTCTCAAAGAACGGCTGATGCTTTTCGAGCATCTTTACGATGGCGTCCATAAAGCTCCTTTGCTACTTGATGCGCGATGCATGTGGATGGAACTGGTCGTCGATGGATGGTCAGGACTGCCCGGAAACCTTCCTGATTAAGGAAGGCATTGCGAAATGACAACGTTGTCATTTCGTTAATGACAACGTAAGACATTTTTGGAAGAGCAACAAGGATTTACAGGTGAACGGTCGATATCGTCCGATAAACGGCTGATTTGTCAGTCGGGCAGGTAGTGTATGCTAGAACGCAAAAAGCAAGCGATGCAAAACCGACTGGAGAAGTAGTGGCAACGATGGACAAGAAAAATGTCTCAATGAACGACGTGGCGATTGCTGCGGGTGTTTCTCTCAAGACGGTTTCGCGTGTGATCAACGAGCCCGATAGCGTGCGAGAGTCGACACGCGATAAGGTTCATTCCGCAATGGAGGCGCTCGGGTTTCGAACCAACTTTGCCGCGCGTTCGCTCAAATTGGGTCGTTACGGGTGCATCGGCGTGGTGCTGTTCCACTTGTCGGGCGGTGCCGTGGACATGATTGACGGTATCGCCGATGCCGCCGAAGAACGCGGTTTTGCGCTTACGATGATTAAGAAGCGCGCGGGGGAGAAGATGACCCTTGCCGAAGCGGCGCGTAGGATGTCGCAACTGCCTGTTGATGGCATGATCTTCAACCTGCGTCAGATGGTCGATGACTTTGATACCTTTGAGGCACCGAAGGGCCTCAAGACGGTGATTATCACGCCGATGGAGCATCCTACCTGCTCTACCGTTAGTGACGATCAAGAGGGTGGTGCGCGCATGGCGTGCGAGTACTTCTTAAATCGTGGGCACAAGAACGTATACTTCGTCTCTGGTAAGAAAGAGTCGCTGTCGAGCCAGTGTCGTATGAAAGGTTGGCGTGCGGCACTCGAGGCGCGTGGCATTGAGCCGCCCGAGCCTCTGCAAGGCGATTGGAATGCGGATAGTGGCTATGCCGCGGGCCTTGTGCTTGCCGATAAACCCGATTGTACGGCGGTCCTCGCTGCTAACGACTGCATGGCAAACGGCGTGATGATGGCTCTACGTGACAAGGGTCTGAGTGTGCCCGACGACGTGTCCGTGATCGGCTTCGACGATGAGCTCTACAAGACGATTCCCAACTCGATTCTGACGTCGGTGAAGTTTCGCCACCGCGAGCTGGGCATCCGTGCGCTTAACGAGGTCGTCGCAGGTCTGGAAGCCCCGAGCTCCAGAAGCCGTACGCTTGTCTCGGGTGTGTTGGTCGAGCGTTCCAGCGTAAAGGACCTGCGGGTGTAGACGTGCTCGGCCTGTTCATCTCAATCTGTAACAGGTGGGACCCGAAAACTCGGCTAGATGTTACAGATTGAGATGAACAGGAGGACGGGTGCGGTCTAAACAAAATGGCCCGCGCATCACACATCGATGCGCGGGCCATTATTTTCTGCGAGCGGCAGGTGGCGTCAGCGTATTATGCCTCGAGGTTTTCCTCGATCCAGGCGACGGCACCCTTGGGATCCTTAGTGAGGTCGATGTACTGTTTGCCCTTGGGCGACAGCAGCGTGATGCCCAGGCGGTCGGTGTCGGCCTTCATCTCGTTGTAATAGGTGCGAACCTGCGGAGCCAGGACGATGACGTTGTACTGGTCCATGATGGCGTAGTGGCTGCCGTAGGCACCGGCGTTGGCGGTAATGTCGATGCCCAGCTCGTCGGCGCCTTCCTTAAGCGCGTTGGCGAGCAGTGCAGAGGTGCCGGCGCCAGCGCACAGAACCAGAACCCTCAGATCCTTGCCCTTAAGGGCGGACGGAGCTGCGGAGGCCTCAGTGGCAGAAGCGGTCTCGACAACGGGAGCCTCAACGGCGGGGGCGGCAGCGGTCTTGACGGCCTTGGTCTCCTCGGCCTCTTCTTCGGCCAGGGTCTCGGCCTCCTGCTTGCACAGGACGTTGTCGTAGGCCTTGCAGAACGGGTAGTAGATCAAGAAGTCAACGACCAGCAGGACGACAACCAGGACCAGAGAAATCGGCTGGAAGTTGGTGTCGATGAAGGTGCCGATCGGTCCGGGGAGTGCCCACGGCATGGCATAGATAAAGCCGTTCATGCCCAAAAAGTCGATGAAGAACTTACCAATGAGGACGTTGGCCACGGGGGCAAACAGGAACGGGATCAGGAAGTACGGGTTGAGGATGATGGGCGCGGCGAACAGCAGCGGCTCGTTGACGGCGAACATCACGGGTACGACAGAGGCTTTGCCGACGGCCTTGAGCTGCTTGGAGCGCATAAAGAGCAGGAAAATGATCGGGACAATGAACGTGGCGCCGGTGCCGCCGAGTTCGCCGATGTAGTTACCGAAGTTCTCGGTCAGGGCGAGGGCGGGGTGACCGCCGGCCTGCAGCGTGGCGAGGTTGGTGGTGATGTTGCCAAACAGCGCAGCGTTGAGGGCAGGCTTAACGACCGAGGGGCCGTGGATGCCCATGAACCAGAACAGCGGGATCATGAACCAGATGAGGGCGAGGCCGGCGTAGGAATCGGCGGCGGCGAACAGCGGGCTCACCAGCGTGGAGATGACGTTGGCAAACGGGACGGCCAAGCAGGTGCGGCAGATAACGTCGATGACGGCGACAAACAGGATGGAGAAGCTGAAGGCGAAGATGTCGCGGAAGTTCTGGGCGATGGCGCCGGGGACTTCTTTGGGCAGCTTGATGGTGATGTCGCGCTTAATGCAGAAGGCATAGATGTTGACCGTGGCAAATGCGGCGACAAAGGAGCTCAGCAGGCCCTTGGTGCCCATGTTGTCGGTAAAGAACACCGAGACATCGGCGCCGTCGATCTTGGCACTCGTCTGGGTAACGGCCAAGATGAGCATAGCGCACATGGCGGCGACCATGGTGCTCGTGGCGTTGATGGCCTTGCCGGCAGGCATGCGGCGGTTCTTGGAGCCGGTCAGCGCGCTTGCGGTGGTGCCGGCGACCATGATGCCCACGACGCCCATCGTGAAGTTGTAAACCTTGTTGCAGAAGTTCACGACGTCGACGTTCCACCAGTCGGGCAGCGTAAAGCCGCCGACCGTGGCGACAACGCCCGGCAGGGTCGAAATAAGCAGGAAGACAGAAGAAGACAGGATGATGGGCATTGCTGCCAAAAAGCCGTCTTTAATGGCCTGAAGGTAGATGTTCTTAGAGACCTTGTCGAAGTACGGCTGACCTTTCTCCAAGAACTTAACGATCGATTCCATAGTTCACGCTCCTCTTTGCATGAAATCTTAATGGCATGGACGTTGAAAACCTATATGGTCTCCCGCTTGCTAAAAGCCCGGGTGCAGGCGGGGTCGGTCCCAGAGAGAGGGGAGCGGCTGGGTTTGTATCGCATAGGGCCGCTCCCCTCTCGGGGGAAAGCGAGGCGATGCGCTACTGCGCGTCCGCCATAGTGTCGGCGAGCTCCTTGTACCAGAGTGCCGACTGCTTGATGTAGCGTTTTTGCGTGTCGAAGTCGATGTAGAACAGGCCGTAGCGCTTGTTATAGCCATTGGCCCACGAGAACTGGTCCTGCAGGCTCCAGATAAAGTAGCCCTGGACGTCGACGCCCTCGGCGCGCGCCTGGAGCACCTTCTCCATGTGCTGGTCGACAAAGTCGATGCGCTCGGGATCGGCGACGATGCCGTTTGCGTCGGGCTCGGGGTCCTTGTGGCCCAGGCCGTTTTCGGTGATATAGATGACGGGGAGGTTGGGATAGGTGGCGCTGATGTGCTTGAGCGTGTCGTAGAGGCCTTGCGGGTAGATGAGCCAATCCCAGTCGGTGGTGGGGATACCCGGCATATCGACCTGCTGCCCGACGCCCTTAAACTTAAAGCACGAGGTGCCCTTGTCACCGGTGCCGTTAAAGCTGTTGGTGGACTCGCCATCGTAGGCGGCGATAAACGCCGACTGATAGTAGTTGAGGCCGAACATATCGTTGCGGGGCGCCGCCTTGGCGAGCTCCTCCATGTCGCCGTCCTCAACCGTAAGTGTGGCGTTGTTGGCGCGCAGAATCTCGTTGATGAGTGAGAGGGTGTGCGCGGAGTAGTGACCCAGGAAGGCGCCGTCCATGATGAAGTCGGTGTAGAAGGCGTTGTACAGGTCGGCGGCGTGCTGGTCGGCGGGCGAGTCGGTGGCAGGATATGCCGGCGTCAGGACGTTGACCATGCCAATGCGGCCGCCCAGGTGCTCGGTCTCGTCCAGATCCTTATACAGGTTGACGGCGCGGGCGTGGGCAACGAGCTCGTTGTGCTGGCTCTGGATGCCGCTCGTCACATCAAAGTGATGGTTGGGCGGGAAGTTGCCTTGGATGTATTGGGAGTGCGAGAGGCTGATGAGCTCGTTGATGGTGAACCAATTCTTGACCTCGCGGAACTCACGGAAGCAGAACTCGGCATAGCGCACATAGGCGTCGACGGTCTTGCGGTTGAGCCAGTCGCCCTGGTTGAACAGGGCGGCGGGGGAGTCAAAGTGATGCAGGGACACATAGGGCTCGACGCCATACTTTTTGCAGCAGGCGAACAACTCGTGGTAGTGCTTAACGCCCTCGGCGAGGGGCGCGGCATCGTCGCCGTTAGGGAAGATGCGGGTCCAGGCGATGGACACACGGATGGCGTTGAGTCCATGCTCGGCTGATAGGCGGATATCCTCCTCGTAGCGGTTGTAGAAATCACTGGCCGGGTCGGGCAAAAAGCGACCCTGGGCGACAAGGTAATCGTCCCACATGGTCTTACCCTTGCCTGCCACCTTCGTGGAACCTTCCGTTTGGTACGCGGCGGTTGCGGCGCCCCAAACAAAGCCCTTCGGCAGCTGCTGTACGCGGTTTAGCAAAGACATATGCATACACCCTCTCGTCTCGCTGTTCGATATTGTGCGTTTGCGCTCAGGAGGCTCCCTGGTTAGCGTTTAGCGGTGAAAAAGCCCGATAAACACTATCTTAAAATGATTAGAACCAAAATGAGCACGTGAACATTTGACAATGAGCACGTTAACATCCGGCTGGGATGTATAGAAACAAAACAACTTCAAACAGCCGCGAACGGTTGTATTTGTTCGGTAAGCGGTTTTGATTGACAGAAGTTTTCATGTTGTGGTATATGGCTCGGGTATCATGAGCACGTTATCAATGTATGTACGATGCGCCATGGGCGCGGGGAATAGTTGGGAAGCAGGTTGGCGTGGAAGGCATGGCTCAGCAGACAAGGAATGGTCGTTCGGCGAGCGCGGCAGAGGTTGCGGCGCTCGCTGGCGTGAGCCGCCAGACTGTGTCTCGCGTGGTCAACGGTATGCCCAACGTGACGGAAAAGACGCGCAAGCGTGTGCTGGCCGCCATGGAAGAGCTGGGCTTTCGTCCCAATTTTGCTGGAACGGCGTTGCGCGGCGGGTCGTATCGTTCTATTGGCCTGTGCATGTACAACATCACACGTGTCGGTAACCTGGCGACGCTCGAGGGTATCATGCAAGCGGCGCGCGAGCACGATTTTGCCGTCACTATGATCGAGATGGGCGGCGACAAGCCCTATGCACTTGCCGATGCCTCGCGCCGCATGGTCGAGCGACCCGTCGACGGCATGATTCTCAACATGAACCGCATGGCTCCCGATTTTGAGGAGTTTGTTCCCCAGCCGGGAGTGCGAACGGTCATCCTGTCCATGTATGCGCATCCGCGCTGCACGACGATCGACTCCGACCAGTATGGTTCGTGCGAGCTGTTGACCAATTATCTGCTGGAACATGGCCACTCGAATATGCGGTTTGTGGCGGGTCCGGAAAACTCGATTTCCTCGCGTTTTCGTGAGGCCGGTTGGCGCGATACGCTGGGTCGTGCTCATGTCGATGCCGCTCCGATGCTGCGTGGCGATTGGAGTGCGGACAGTGGGTACGCCATGGGCGAGCGGATTGCGGCCGAGGTGCTTGCCGGCGGGTCGCAGGCGCCGACTGCCGTGCTTGCGGCAAATGACCAGATGGCGCTGGGTGTTATCGCCGCGCTCGAGAACGCGGGCCTGTCCGTGCCCGACGACGTGAGCGTGGTTGGTATCGACGACGCACTCGAGGGACTTGTTCCTCACAATCGGCTGACGACGCTGCGATTTGATTTGCGCGGTGTCGGTAAGCTTGCGTTTGAGGCGGCGATTGGAGAGAGCTCGTCTATCGAGGCGATTCATGTGCCGAGTACGCTGGTCGAACGCTCGACTGTTAGGGACATACGGGGTTAGGTCCTACTCCGTTTGTCTCGATTTGTAACAGGTAGACGGTCAAAAGCGGGCTACGTGTTACAGATTTAGATTCTTCGGAAAGAGCAATCCTGTTCGTCTCAATCTGTAACAGCTAGGACCAAAAAACTCGGCTAGATGTTACAGATCGAGACAAACGGCTCCCGACCAGCCCAAAAACAAAAAGACCGGGGGCGGCGCGCCGTGTGACGTGCCGCCCCCGGCTGAGAAATGGGGACAGGTTGTGTGAGCGGGCAACCCCGCCAGCCACTAGTCCAGACGACGGGTCTGCGCCACGTGCTTGTACCAGTAGGCGCTTGCCTTGGGCGTGCGCTTCTGGGTTTCAAAGTCAACGTAAAAGAAGCCGTAACGCTTGTTGTAGCCATTGGTCCAGGAGAACTGATCCTGCAGGCTCCACAGGAAGTAGCCGCCCACGTTGACGCCCACCTCCATGGCCTTGAGCAGCCAACGCAGGTGCTGCTCGATGTAGTCGATGCGCGGCTGGTCGTCCACAAAACCGTTCTTGTAGGGGTCCTTGTAGCCCATGCCGTTCTCGGTGATGAAGACCTGCTTGTAGTTGGGGTAGCGCTGCTTAATGTAGACGAGCAGATCGAACAGACCCTCGGGATAGATGATCCAGTCCCAGTCGGTGGTGGGGATGCCGGGCTTGTTCACATGCTCGCCAATGCCCTTGACGCGCCAGCGACCGGTGCCCTTCTCGCCCGTACCGTTGTGGTGCAGGTCGTTCTCGCCATCGTAAGCCTTCAAAAAACGGCACTGATAGTTGTTAACGCCCAGGTAGTCGTTGTAGAGCGCTGCCTCGCGCATAATCTCGAGGTCCTCGTCCAGGATCTCGATGGTGCCGCCCGAGACGGCAGCCAGGCGGTTGGCGCACTCGAGGGTGTCGGGCGCGTAGTCGCCGCGGAAGGTGGCGTCGAGCAAGAACTGGTTCTGCAGCACGTGCTCGTTGTTGGCGGCCTTGATGTCGGCGGGGTCGTTCTCGTTGAGCGGATACTTAAACTCCAACGACTGGATGACGCCGATCTTGCCCTTAAAACCGCCGTTGTGGAAGGCCAGTACTGCCTTGGCGTGGGCGAGCATCATGTTGTGCTCGCACTGGAAGGCCTCTGCCAGATGTGCCTTAACACCGCCGGGGAAGGTGCCCTCGATGTAGGTGTTGGAGGCGTCGGCCCAGATCTCGTTAAAGGTGAACCAGTAGGTTACCTGGTCGGCGTACTCCTTAAAGCAGAAGGTGGCAAAGTCCACAAAGGCATCGATGGTCTCGCGGTTGAGGAAGTCGCCCTTCTCAAAGAGGGCAAGCGGCGTATCGAAGTGATGCAGCGTGACAAACGGCTCAACGTGGTGCTTGTGGCACTCGGCGAAGAGATCGTGGTAGAACTGCACGCCCTCGGGGTTGATTTCGCCGGTGCCGTTGGGGAAGATGCGGCTCCAGGCAATGGAGAGGCGAATGCCGTTGATGCCGAACTCCTCGCACAGCTCCAGGTCGACGGGGTACTGGTTGTAGAAGTCCGAAGCGGGATCGGGGGAGAAGCGCCCCTGGGCCTCCAGAAAGTCGTCCCAGGCAACCTTGCCCTTACCGTGAGTGCGGGTCTCGCCCTCTACCTGGTAGCCAGCGGTGGCGCCGCCAAAGACAAAGTCCTCGGGAAACTGCGCGGGCGGGTTGGTGACGCTAGCAGGATTAACGGACATGATGATCCAATCGTCTAAATCGAAGGGCCAGCCGGTCTTGGATGGTCGGCTGGCCCTGGGCGTTACTTACTTCGAAAGTTGCTCGCTTACGAAGGCGAGAGACTTGTCGCCGTTCTGGGAGAGCTCGATGTACTGCTTACCACGGCAGGCGACGCACTTGTTGCCCACGCGCTCGCAGTCCTTTTGCAAATCGGCCAGGTAGCTGGCGGCTTGCGGGGCCAGGACGACCAGGTCAAAGTCGGGGAGCATGTCCACGTGGTTGCCATAGGCCTCGGCAGCGGTCTCAAGATTGATGCCGCGCTCCTTGGCGGCCTTGGCCAGCGCGTTAGCGAGCAGGCCCGAGGTACCGCCACCCTGGCAGAGCACGAGCACGCGCTTGCCGTTGAGGTCGCTGGCGGTCGTTGCCTCGGCAGCGGGTGCTGCAGAAGCGGCGGGGGAGTCGGCCTTCACGGCCTCGGCAGCAGCGCCGGCGGCAACGCTCTTGGCATCGGCCTTGCCCTGGAAGGCATCGTTGAGCTTGGCAGCCTTCTCGGCGTTCTTGGCGGCGAGCTCCTCCTGGGAAATCTCGGCCTCCTCGGCGCACTTCTGGGCGTCATAGGCACGGAAGAACGGATAGTACAGGACGAAGTCGACGATCAGGATAAGGGCGAGCATCACAAAGGCGAGCGGCTGGAAGCCCAGACCCATGATGGTGCCGATGGGGCCGGGGACGGTCCAAGGCAGGGTGTACATAAAGCCGTTCATGCCCAAGAAGTCGATAAAGATCTTGAGGATCCAGATGTTGGCGATCGGGGCAAAGACAAACGGGACAAAGAAGACGGGGTTGAGCACGATGGGTGCGGCGAACAGCAGCGGCTCGTTGACGGCAAAGCAGACCGGGACGATGGCGGCCTTACCGACGGCGCGCATCTCCTGAGACTTGGCCAGGAAGCAGAACATAAAGACCAGGACGAGTGTGGCGCCGGTACCGCCCATGCAGACGACGAAGTACTGGGCACCCTGGGTCAGGACAGCGGAAGCGTGCTGACCAGCCTGGAACGCAGCCAGGTTGTCGGTCATGTTGGCAACGAGGGCGGCGGCGATGGCGGGCTCGACGATCGAGGGGCCGTGGACGCCCACGAACCAGAAGAGGCTCATGGCGCCGTAGATCACAGCAAGGCCGATGTAGCCGTCGGCAGCGGTGAACAGGGGCTGGAACACCTGGATGACGCCCTGGGCAAAGCAGAAGCCAAAGGCAGCGCGGAAGACGATGTCAAAGACCCAAAAGACGGTGATGCAGACGGAGAAGGGGATGATGTCCTTAAAGGTTTGCGAGATGTTGGGCGGAACCTGCTCGGGCATCTTGACGGTGATGTTGCGCTTAATGAAGAACTTGTAGATGATGCCGGTCACAAACGCAGCGATGAAGGCGGTCAGCAGGCCCTTGGAACCAAGGTAGGTGGTGTTGAAGCCGCTGGCGGCGTCCGTGGCGATCGTGTCGCTCGAAAGGAGCAAGAAGCCAATGATGGCCGCGCACATGCACGAGATGAAGTTGATCTGGTTGTTCTTGGGCAGATCGCGGTTCTGAGCGTCGGCGAAGTGCTTGGCCGTGGTGGCGGCGCAGGCGATGGCCAGGATGCCCATGGAGTAGTTGTAGCACTTCCACAGGGCGTTATTGATGTCGTCGGGCCAGTAGAAACCCCAGATGTTGGGGACCGAGGCTACCAGGCAGAAGATGGACGAGAAGATGATGATGGGGATGACGGAGATAAAGCCGTCGCGGATCGCCTTGAGGTACTTGTTGCGGGCGATCGCGTTGAAAAAGGGCTGGCCCTTTTCGATGGTGGCGATGAGTTGCTCCATGCAATGCTCCTAAGAGTCGGTGGGTTAGCAACGATGGTAACTTTTGGCGTTCGGTTGCCAAAATGTTGACGTTGCCATTTTGCGACACAAAAAAAGACGCGAACCGGTGGTTCCTGTGCCTGCGAACCGTCGATTCCTTATGCGTAAACGTTTGAGCCGCCCGGTGGCTCTGTGTTTGCACAATGGCAACGTTAACATTTGGGTGCCAAAAGCCGTTCGGGGAAGCAAAAATGTCGGTGAACGGTAGGTTTTGGGTGGTGAGCGTATGGTGGGGGAGGCGTTGGATATACTTGAAGGCGTTAAAAATGACTGCGCAGGGTGCCACCAATGGCATCGTTGACATAGAAAGATCGACCTATGGCCGCTGTTAAAAAATCGGTATCCGTCAAAGACGTAGCGCGCCTCGCGGGCGTCTCGGAGCAGACAGTCTCGCGTACGGTGCACGATTCGCCCAGCGTGCGCCCCGAGACCAAGGAACGCGTGCGTGCCGCCATGCGCGAGCTGGGGTATCGCCCCAATTTTGCCGGTCGATCGCTGCGCCGCGGTAAGTTTAAGACCGTCGGCGTCGCCATGTTCAACATTACCGGCACCGGCAATCTCGACCGTATGGAGGGCTTTGCCGCCGCCGCCGACAAACATGGCTATGCCATCACCCTCACTAAAGTAGACGGGCATCCGTATACCCTCGAGAGCGCATCGTCGCGCATGAGCGCACTGCCGGTGGATGGCATGGTTGTGATTATGAACCGCATGCCGGCGGACTTTGGAACCTTCGAGCCGCTGCCCGGCATGCAGACGGTGCTCGTTACGATGTTGGAGCACCCGCTGTGCTCGACGGTCGATAACGACCAGTTCGATTGCTCGCGCCAGGTGGTCGAGTACTTGCTGGAGCAGGGGCACAAAACCGTGCACTTTATCTCGTGCCCCGAGCGCTCGCTTTCGGGCATGCGGCGCGAGGAAGGTTGGCGCGAGACATTGCGTGCGCATGGCATTGAGCCGCCGCAGCTCGTACGCGGCGACTGGACGGCGCAGAGTGGATATGCTGCCGGCCAGGTGCTTGCGGATGATCCGACCTGCACGGCCATTTATGCCTCCAACGATGCCATGGCCTACGGCTGCATCCGTGGGCTCGAGTCGCGCGGGAAGTGCGTACCCCAGGACGTGAGCGTGGTGGGTGTTGACGATAGCCTGGGTGATATCGTGCCCGATTGTCGCCTGACCACGGTGCGCTTTGACAACAAGCGCGTCGGCATGTGGGCGGTGGACAAGATTGCTGGCGCCGAGGGCGTTGAACCCGGTGTGGAGCACATGCTGTTTCCGGGCGTGCTCGTCGAGGGCGATACGGTGCGCGATTTGTGTTAGGGTGCGGTCCTGTTTGGGTTGCCGATAATTGTGTTTGATATTGTTCAGATTGGTTTAAAAACCGTTCACGGGCGAAAAGCGACCGTTCATAGCTCGAAATCACGTTTTGCGCTGTTCTTTTTTGTTTGAATGTTAATGTTTCTGCCATACAGAACGCAGCGCGTATGCCCGGACGCGATGCTCTCCATTGGTTCATATGTGAAAGGAACGCAATATGGCAACCAAAGAAGAAATCTCGATGGTTGGATTCGAGATCGTCGCATACGCAGGTGACGCCCAGACCGATCTGCTTGCAGCGCTCGATGCTGCTCGCGAGGGTGATTTTGAGAAGGCCGAGCAGCTGCACAAGGATGCCAGCGATGCGCTCATCGGTGCCCACGACACGCAGACCAAGCTGCTTTCGCAGGAGGCCGGCGGTGGCGAGATGGAGATGACCTTCATCATGGCTCACGCTCAGGACACTCTCATGACCACTATGATCCTGGAGAAGCAGACCCGCTTTACCATCGATGCCTACAAGCGCATCGCCGAGCTCGAGGCCAAGCTCGCCTAACGAGTCCGCACAATCAAGTCCCCTTCCAAAAGCCCTGCCGCTACCCGCGACAGGGCTTTTTCTGTTCTCCTCCAAGTTGCGGTGAAATAGGGGCTGAATAGGGGCCGGCGGGCGCAAAACAATCCCTATTCCACCGCAACTCATCCCGAGACAGTCATTGGGGACAGTCTTGGCGCGCTCCGTTCGTCGTGCCGTTCGGTTTATCGCTGGGTGGGTATACTTCCATCCGCAATACAGGCCGGAATAAGGAGGTATCCAAATGCCGGGCAACGGATTGATTCAAAAGGGAGACGCGCACGAGATGACTCATGGGCGTCCTGTCCAGATAACCGAGCACACGACGGTAACCGAGCTGCAGCCCAGCCTGTCCGATGTCGTGTGCGCAAACAAAAAACTGCAGATTGGCTTTATCGTTGCGCTCGTGGTACTGGCGCTGTTGTCGGGCTTTGTAGCTCGTCCGCATTTTGCCGATACCAAGACCTGGGACTCCACCATCGAGGTCATCGATCAAAAGAAGGGCAATGTTTTGGCGCTCACGACCTCGTGCGTCGCCCTATCTGCGGGTATCACTGCGCTGCCGGGCGATACGGGAACGCCAGTTGCCGAGCAGCTCGCGCAGCTTTCAGGCAACCTTGGTATCGTGCTTGCCGTGCTCTACCTAGAGAAATATTTGCTCACGATTTTGTGGTCGGTTGGCTTGGGCATCTTAATCCCGTTTGCGTTGGTACTCTTTGCGGTGTCGCTCGGCATTCACGGGCGCTGGAGTACGAGCACGGTCATTCGCCGCGTGGCAACGCGTGTGCTGGTGGTCGCCATAATTGGCATGGCGTTGGTGCCTGCAAGCGTATGGGTGTCGCAAAAGGTCGACGAAACGTATCGCGTTAGCATCGAGGCGGCCGAGCAAAAGGCGACCGACGCTGCGAGCGCGGCAGATAGCGATAGCTCCAAAACAAGCAAGAAAAAGACCGAGTCCACAGAGTCCAAGAACGTGCTTGAGCAGCTTGCCGACGGTGCCTCGGGTCTCGTCACGTCGGTGACCAGCGGCGCCAAGCAGATGACCGATGAAATTGTGCGGCAAGTGACCGATCTCATCGAAGGCGTCATCGTGATGATCGTGACCTCATGCGTGATCCCATTGCTGGTGCTCGCGGCGTTTTTGTGGCTGGGGCACACACTGCTGGGGATTGATATTTCCGGGCCGGCGAACTATTTGACGGGCCGCTTTCTGGGTGCTCCGTCCAAGCATGCCAAGAAGGGCGGGCAGTCCGAGTAACTAAAACAGCTGTATATACCGGGGCATACTGCTGAAAGGCGGCCGAGATGCGTTCTCGGCCGCCTTTTTGTTTGTTGAATACGTGGTAAGCCGGGCTTTTCCTGAGACCAAACGGTCATCAATCATCTGTGAACGGTATTTGTTCAAAAAAGAACAAAGACAAACAAATTATTGTTGCAGTCTCTGTTCGAATGTGTTCAAATAAACATGAACAGTGAAGAACCGCACATTCAGATGCCCGGACCTGAACGCGATTCAACACTTCCAAACAGAAACTGCGCACCTGCGTATCTCTCAAGGAGGATGTCATGAGGGTTGTAATCGCTTCCGATGCCGACGGTATGTCGATGAAGGAGTCCATCAAGGAGATGCTCATCGCCGACGGTCACGAGGTCGTCGACTATTCCGAGACCCCTGCCGCGGACTTTGTCGATTCCGCGACCGCCGTTGCCAAGGACCTGCTGGAGCACAAGGATTCCCAGGGCTTCGCATTCGATAAGTACGGCGTCGGCTCCTATATGGCCGCCGTCAAGATCAAGGGCATGGTCGTCGCCAACATTTCCGATGAGCGTTCCGCTTACATGACCCGCGAGCACAACGGCTCGCGCATGGTCACCATGGGCCCGGGCGTTGTGGGCACCGAGGTCGCCAAGAAGATCGCCCGCGAGTTCCTGCGCGCCCAGTACGCCGGCGGCCGTCACCAGATCCGTGTCGACATGCTCAATAAGATGGCCTAACGAGAGCCACCGAGAACTCGAACTTCTATCTCAACTTGTGAATTCGGACGAAAGGACGTTCTGATGAAGAAGACCATCGCAATCGGTTGCGACCATATCGTTACGGACGAGAAGATCTATCTGGCCGACCGCCTGGAGCAGGCTGGCTACAAGGTGCTTGACTGCGGCACCTACAGCCACACCCGTACGCACTATCCCATCTACGGTAAGGCCGTGGGCGAGGCCGTTGCCAGCGGCAAGGCCGACTTTGGCGTGGCCCTGTGCGGCACCGGCATCGGCATCACCAACGCCGTCAACAAGGTTCCCGGCGCCCGCTGCGCCCTGGTTCGCGACATGACCTCTGCCCTGTATGCCCGTCGCGAGCTCAACGCCAACATCGTGGGCTTTGGCGGCAAGATCACCGGCGAGTTCCTGATGGCCGACATCATGCTTGCCTTCCTGGAGGAGCCCTACGACAAGACTCCCGAGCACGATGCCTTGATCGCCAAGATCGATGCCTGCAATAAGGCCGACGCCGAGGCTCAGGCTGACCCGCACTTCTTTGACGAGTTCCTGGAGAAGTGGGACCGCGGCGAATACCACGACTAGTGGGGTTCCGGCGTAATTAACTAGTCCGTTGACGGCTCGCGTTTCTGTGAGGGGCGCGGGCCGGTTTTCTAAACAGGAGTTCAATATGATTCTGACCGTTACCATGAACCCGTCGATTGATACGCGCTATCAGCTCGACAAGCTGGTCATCGACGATGTTAACCGCGTAACGCCCGAAAAGACCGCTGGTGGCAAGGGTCTCAACGTGAGTCGTGTGCTGCTGCAGTTGGGCGACGATGTGCTTGCGACCGGCCTGCTTGGCGGTCACATGGGTGCCTATATGGCCGAGCTCATGGATGCCGATGGCGTCAAGAATGACTTTGTGCCCATCGCCGGTGAGACGCGCATTTGCCTGAATATTCTGCACGAGGGTAATCAGACCGAGCTGCTGGAGAGCGGCCCACAGATCGTCCCAGCCGAGCTCGAGGCCTTTACGGCCAAGTTTGCCGAGCTTGCAGCGAAGGCGGACGTTGTGACGCTTTCGGGCTCGCTGCCGCGTGGCGTCGATGCCGGCTACTATGCCGAGCTCATCAAGATCGCCGAGGAGGCGGGCACCAAGGTGCTGCTTGACACCTCGGGTGCATCGCTGGAGGCCGCGCTGGAGTCTGACGCTAAGCCTGAGCTCGTAAAGCCCAACCTGACCGAGATTAACGGCCTGCTGGGTACGTCCTTTACGACCGATGATGTCGATGCCCTGCGCGAGGCGCTTGCCGCCGATGGCCGCTTTGCCGGTATTCCCTGGGTTGTCGTCTCGATGGGCGCCGCCGGTTCGGTGGGCTTCCATGAGGGCCGTGCGTTCCGCGCCAAGACTCCCGCGATTGAAGCTGTGAACGCGACGGGTTCCGGCGACTCGACCATCGCCGGCTTTGCGCATGCCATTGCTGCTGGTGCCGACGACGTCACCGTGCTCAAGACCGCCAATACCTGCGGCAAGCTCAACGCCATGGATCCCAAGACCGGCCACCTGGTCATGGATCGCTGGGACGAGGTCTACAACAGCGTTGAAGTAACGGAGCTTTAGAGTTACGCGGTTTTACCAAACGCCGTAACCGGCCGACGCTGAGCGGGCCGCACCTGTACAATCTGACGTTCAACTTCAAGGGCGCGACCAGAAGGTCAGCGCCCTTTCGTTTCATGTCACCTTGTCTAAAGTGCGGCCCGCTCGCTGCCGTTGCCAAAACATCGGCGTTGCCTTGCTTCGGGAATGCGGCAGATAGGGACGTTCCTTTTCTGCCGGCAGTTTGGGACACTCCTTACGGGGCACCCCCTCCACAGCGCCTACGCCAGCTTGTCGATTTGCCCAATCTCCCAGAGCGGAATGTTGACGAGCGTGCCCTCGTCTCTATATGCCGCTAACGATGTTCTCACGCAGCGCTCGAGCTTGAACTTCTCGCAGGCAATCCTCAGGCTCTTTGCTTTGAGGTTCTCTGCCGCCTTGACTTCGAGCGGAAGCACGGTCCCCGCATGGTCGATGGCAAAGTCAGTCTCTGCATTGCCGGAGGAGGATGACCAATACGCGGGAGTTTTGCCTTGGAGCAAAAGCTCCTGTGCGACGTATTGCTCGGTCAGCGAGCCTTTGAACTCCGTAAAAACAGCGGGCCCGTTCAGAACAATGGCTGGCGTGAGGCCGGAGAGTGCTCCGAGGATGCCGGTGTCGATGCAGAACAGCTTGAAGCCCGAGAGATCCTCGTAGCTTGTGAGCGGTGCTCTTAGGGCGGAAACACGTGGTACCTTATGAACGATTCCATAGTCCATGAGCCACTGGAGGCTTTCCTCAAAATCGCGTGCGCGCGCCCCGGGACGAAGCGCGCCGTAGACGAACTTCTTGTTTTCCTTTGCGAGCTGGCCGGGAAGGGATTTCCAAACCAGCCTCATGCGCTCGACGATGCGGGCTGGCGCATGCTTGCCAAAATCGGATTCATAAGCTTCGATGATTTGCTGCTGAAGCCTGCGGGCCTCGATGAAATCGTGGGAGGCGGCGAAAGCGGAGACAACTTCTGGCATGCCACCGACAACGAGGTATTCCTTGAGCAGGCGCTCGAGCTTTTCGGAAACGTTTGCGAGCAGGTCCATGTCTGCGGCAAGGATGGCATCTGCGAGCGGATCGCCATCGACGGCACGAACGAACTCGACAAACCCCATGGGGCGCATGGTGAGCTGGTCGATCTTGCCGACGGGGAACGACTCGTTTTCGCGTCGGAGCGCGAGCCCCATATAGGAGCCGGCTGCCACGATATGGTATTCCGGCGCCAGCTCGTTGAAGTATTTGAGCGAGGTGATGCCACGCGGTGCCTCTTGGATTTCGTCGAAGATGATGAGCGTGTCTGTCGGCGTTATGGTCTGGCCGCGCAGGAGCTCTATCTGGGAGATGATGCGTTTGGGGTCAAGGCTTCCGTCGAACAGCGAGCGTGCGCCCGGTTCGAGCATAAAGTCAAAACGGATGACGTTTTGATACTGCCGCCCTGCGAATTCGTTGAGAAGCCAGGTTTTTCCCGTCTGGCGGGCCCCCTTAAGCAGGAGGGGCTTGCGGTTTGCCCTAGATTTCCAAGCGATGAGTTCGTCCATTAGCTGTCGCTGCATACTGCCTCCTAACTATCATGGTTAGTATAAGATCGTTTTGGTCTTTCCATCGAAAAATGTGGGAGTAAACCACGTTTTTCCATCGAATAATGTGGGAGGCATCCACGTTTTTCCATCGAATAATGTGTGGGTTTAGGTCGGCACCTGGGGACGTTCCTTTTCTGCCGGCAGTTTGGGATACTCCTTGTTTTGGTGCAAATTAGTTACCCTTGCATCAGAAAACGGCGCCCGTCGGCGATGTTGCCGGCGGGCGCCGTGGTCGTGTAGGCGCTATTTGTTAAGTGCGTGCGTTCGAGCTCGCGTGCTACAGCGAGTCGATAAAGCGCTGCTGGGCGGCGCGTCCTGCTTCGTCCCACTTAAAGACGCCGGCGTTGTCGAGCACGTGGCCAAACACCACGCCGACTTCTTCGTGCAGGATATCGATGGCGTTGTCGGCCGTAAGCTCCTCGGCACGGCGGGCAAAGACGTCCTCGGCCCATGCGGCATGGCTGCGGCAAAGGTCGTCGCCCTCGAGCGCGTCGGCAAGGTCGTAGCTGGCATCGGCCTTGACCGCCAGCAAGTGCTCGCGGACAGCGCCAAGCTCGGGAACCAGACGCGGCGGCAAAATGGCCAGACCCATAACCTCAATCAGGCCGATGTTCTCCTTTTTAATATGGTGGTACTCGGCATGCGGGTGGAATACGCCCAGCGGATGCTCGTCGGTTGTGATGTTGCAACGAAGCGCCAGGTAGGCCTCGTAGATCTCGCCGCCGGCATTGCCGCGGGAGTCGACGCGGCGGATGACGGGCGTCACGGTGTTGTGGGCCACGCCGTCAGCCGTGTGTGCGATAACGCCCACAGACTCGTCGGTCCACTCGCGCCAGGCGAGGATAATCTTCTCGGCGGCATTGAGCAGCTGAGCGCGGTCATGCGAGCGCAGGCGCAGCACCGAGAGCGGCCACTGCAGCACGGTACCGCTAACCTGATCAAATCCGGGCACGCTAAACTGCGAGATCTCGGCGGCGTGCATCATGGGGAACTCGTGCGCGCCGCCCTGGAAGTGGTCGTGCGACAAGATCGAGCCGCCCACGATAGGCAGGTCGGCGTTGGAGCCAATAAAGTAGTGCGGGAACAGGTCGACAAAGTCGAGCAGGCAGGTCAGGCCCTTGCGGTCCACGTGCATCGGGCGATGCTCGGAGCTCATAGCAATGCAGTGTTCGTTAAAATACGCATACGGGCTGTACTGGAAACCCCAGCGCTCGCCATCGAGCTGGATGGGGATAACGCGCAGATTCTGGCGGGCGGGGTGAGCACCGCCGTCGGCTGCGGCGGAGCGTCCGGGGTAGCCCTCGTTTTCGATGCAGAGCTGACAGGCGGGATACTTCTCGCCTGTGTTTTTGGCGGCACCGGCCGCGGCAATATCGCGCGGGTCCTTTTCGGGCTTTGACAGGTTGATGGTGATCTCCAGGTCACCCCAGTTGGTGGAAGTGCTCCATTTGATGTTGCGCGCGATGGCGGCGCGGCGCACGTAACCGGCGTCACAGCACAGGCCGTAGAACCAGTCGGTCGCGGCGCGGGGCTCGTTGACGCCCATGCGGCCGTTGAATTCCTCGTTTACAACCGAAGGCCTCGGCATCAGCACGCCCATGATGCGCATGGCGATGCGGTCGCGGCCCGATGCCGTGTCCTCGGCGGCACCGTTGACAACGGCGGCCTCGGAAAGCGCGGCAAGCGTGCCCTCCAGGTCAAAATAGGGGAGTGTGTCAGGGTGCAGAAGCGAAATCTTCTCGGTCTGCAGCGCCCAGGCCATGTCGAGCGCGGGGCCCGTGGCGCCGATGCACTCCAAAATGGTGTTGTAGGCCCAGATGCGATCGTCCTGGCCGATCATAGACCGGTGGATGGCATACTCAATCAGGCCCTGCGCGGCCTCGCGCACATCAGTCGTTACAGCCATGCCGCGTAAGCCCCCTTGTCAGAAATTGCGTAGTGGCGGGCAGAGCCCTCGCCCAGCCAGCCGTTCATCTTGGCAATGAAGGTGTCGACCAGGTCGAGCGGCACGAAGGCCTGGATGGTGCCACCAAAGCCGCCACCGTGAATACGAACGGCGCCGCGGCCGTCGAGCACGTGCTCGGCCAGTGCCAGGGCATACATGGAAGGCTGCTCGGAGCCCAGCTTGGCAACGACATTCTGCAGGTACATGGCAGAGCTGGCGCCGGACTCGCGCGTCAGGACCAGGAACTGGTCAATGTCGCCGGCGTTCAGGGCTGCCCAGCGCTTGTCGACCAGGCCGTTCTCGTACCAGTAGTGAACGGCGCGCAGGCAGGCGCGGTCGCCCAGCTTGGCGCGCAGCTCGGGCAGCTTGGCATCAAAGTCGGCAACGTTGACTTCGCACAGACGTGCCTTGCCAAACTCGGCGGCGACGTCCTGCATCTCGCGCGGAACGGCGGCGTAATCGTCGGTGGCGGCCACGTGGTCGGCGCCGACCTTAACGAGCACGAGCGCATAGCCGTGATCCTCAAAGTTGAGCTCGAGCTTCTGGGTTTTAGGCTGAGCCTGGTCCTCAAAGTCCATGTAGGCAAGGCCGCCCAGGCACACAGCGGCCTGGTCCATCAGACCGCAGGGCTTGCCGAAGTAGTTGTTCTCGGTGCGCTGGCTCATCTGAGCGAGCGTGACGGGCTCAATGGCGGGCGCGCCCCAGAGCGTCTCCATGGCACGACCGTACGCGGCCTCGACGGCGGCAGAGCTGGAAAGGCCGCCACCCGAGGGGACGGAGCAGGTGAAGGCGAAGTCGAAGCCGTGGGACTCAACGCCAAGGGCTGCAATCTCGTGCGCCATGCCGCGGACGAGGCTTGCGGACGTGCCCTTCTCGGACTCCTGAACATCCAGCGTGTCGAGCGTGATCTCAAACGTAGGATAGCCCTCGTCGGCGATGCGAATCTTGTTGGAGTCGGTTGCCACGGCGATGCCATCGACGGCGACATCGAGCGAGCCGGCGATAACGTGGCCACCCTCGTGGTCGGTGTGGTTGCCGCTGATCTCGGAACGGCCGGGCGCGTGCACATAGAGCACCTGGCGATCGCCGATGGGGCCAAACTCCTCCTCAAACAGCTTGGTGAGCGTGGCGAGTGTCTTTTTGTCGGGGGCGGTCATGGGGGTCCTTTCCTTGACACCGGAGAGACTGATCCGTGTCGTTAATGAGTACGTTAACAATTTTGAGCACCACAAACCAGACGGTCGCGGTGCCGCACGTTAATGGGTATGTTAACGTACTCATAGCACAACGCATATCTATTTTTGAGAATCTGGTAATCGGTAGATTTTCGGCCGTGAACGGTGTGGCTGTATGGACATATGGAGCAAAAGAACCGCCGATAGAAAAAGTAGAGTACGTTAACATGCGTCCGACGATAGCGGGCCTCGGCGCGGGATGTATTTCTGCCCGGGCCGTCATTCACGCTATTCAGATCTCGCAAGGGTGGAGGTGATCCTGTGGCAAGGCGCCCGTCCAACGATACAGGTACGCGTCCGGTCTCCATGGCCGACGTCGCCCGCGCTGCTGGCGTTTCGCAGCAGACGGTTTCGCGCGTCGCCAACGGCTTGCCCAACGTTAACGAACAGACGCGCCAGCGCGTGCAGGCTGCTATGCAGGAGCTCGGCTTTCGTCCGAGTTATGCCGGTCGCTCGCTGCGCGACGGCCGTTACCATTCGGTCGGCCTGTGCGTCAACGATGTCACCAAGTTTGGCAACCTCTCAATGATCGATGGCATCGCCAGCGCTGCTCGCGAGCATAATTGCGCCATTACGCTGGTCGAGATGTCCAAGACCGAGGAGTTTTCGCTTGCCGAGGCCACGCGTCGTATGGCCGCATTGCCGGTGGACGGCATCATCATCGGCATGAGCCGCATGGCGCCCGATTTTGAGACGTTTGATCCACTGCCGGGCATTGGCACGGTCATCGTTACCATGTACGCGCACCCGCGGGTGACCACGGTCGACTCCGATCATTACGGCTGCTCGCTA
The DNA here is from genome assembly GCA_900547125.1 of uncultured Collinsella sp. GTDB lineage: Bacteria > Actinomycetota > Coriobacteriia > Coriobacteriales > Coriobacteriaceae > Collinsella. Next base: position 9,236 of record URFU01000001.1, on the reverse strand, counting down.
TTGCTTATGGATCACCTGTTTGAGCTGGGGCACGAGCAGATTCGCTATATTGGCGGCCCGTCCTTTTCGGTCGACGAGCAGTTCCGTCGCGCCGGTTGGCAAGATGCGCTCGAGCGTAAGCACATCGAGCCGGCAGAGCCGCTCGAGGGTGACTGGTCTGCCAACAGCGGCTACGAGGCCGGCAGGTACCTGGCCGAGCACGACCGCACCATGACGGCGATTTACGCGGCAAACGACCAGATGGCAAACGGCGCAATTGCGGCGCTGCGCGATAGCGGCCTGCGTGTGCCCGAGGACGTGAGCGTGGTGGGCGTCGACGATTCGCTCGATGATTTTGTGGCACACAACGAGCTCTCGACCGTGCGATTCGATTTACATCAGCGCGGACGCGAGGTGTTTGAGCATGCGGTTCCCGAGGCGGGTACGCCGGGCAAAACCGTTGCCATCCGTATTCCCGGCCAGCTCATCGTTCGACATAGCACGGCGATACCGCGCGCATAGTTTGTGCAGGTCAACGGCAGTATATTCCGCCTCAATTACAATCGGTAAGGATGCTGACGGATAGCCGTGGCTATGAAGGCGAGTGTTATGATAGACGGGTTCTTTTGTCTATCTAGGAGGCTTTGCCTGATGGAGATCACCAAGGATATCCGCTACATTGGCGTCAACGACCACGACATCGACCTGTTCGAGGGGCAGTACGACGTGTCCGAGAACGGCATGGCATACAACAGCTATGTTATCTTGGGCGATAAAATCGCTGTCGCCGATTCGGTCGACGCCGGCTTTGTCGACGAATGGCTCGGCACCCTCGAGGCCGTGCTCGATGGCCGTACGCCTGACTACCTGGTCGTCCATCACATGGAGCCCGATCACTCCGCCGGCATCGCCGCCTTTATGGAGTGCTATCCCCAGGCACAAATTGTGGCCAGCATGGGCGCCTTCCGCATGATGATCAACTACTTTGGCACCGACTTCCCCGAGCGCAAAATGGTCGTCAAAGAGGGCGATGTGCTCGATCTGGGCGGCCACAGCCTGACCTTTATCGGCGCCCCCAACGTTCACTGGCCCGAGGTGCTCTTCTCCTACGAGTCCACCGACAAGGTGCTCTTTAGTGCCGACGGCTTTGGCAAGTTTGGCGCCAACGACATCGAGGATCCCGAGGGCTGGGCTTGCGAGGCTCGCCGTTACTACTTTGGCATCGTCGGTAAGTTCGGCAAGTTCGTGCAGGCCGTGCTCAAAAAGGCTGCCGACCTGGACATCCAAATCATCTGCCCGCTCCACGGTCCTGTGCTTACCGAGAACCTGGGCTATTACCTCGACACCTACAACACCTGGTCGAGCTATCAGCCCGAGGACAAGGGCATCACGATTGCCTATGCGAGTGTGTATGGGCATCTGAAGGCTGCCGTTGAGGAGCTCGCATCTGCGCTCGAGGCCCGCGGCCAGAAGGTCTCCGTCTTTGACTTGGCTCGCGATGATATGGCTGAGGCCGTTGAGGACGCGTTCCGCTACGACCGCCTGGTGCTCGCCTCCATCACCTATCAGGGCGAGATCTTCCCGTTCATGAGCACCTTTATCCATACGCTTGCCGAGCACGCCTATCAGAACCGTACAGTTGCGCTCGTCGAGGCCGGTTCCTGGGCGCCTGCCGCTGCCAAGGTTATGACCAAGGAGCTCGAGGGCATGAAGGACATCACCCTGACGCAGAACAAAGTGACCGTGCTGGGCTCGCTCAACGACGCCTCGCGCGCCCAGATCGAGGCCCTCGCCGACGAGCTTTCCAAGTAGCGATATTTCGCTTTTAACGCTCAACCACCACAAAGGGGACAGGCACCTTTGTGGTGGTTTTTGTTTAAGCGCCAGCGATGAGGAGATTTGGGCGGGCGTCGTCGACGATCTCGGCGATTGAGGTGGCAACGGCATGATCGGGGTCACGGTCCATCACGATGGTGTCGACATCTGCCAGCTCGGCAAAGCGGTACATGCCGCGTCCGTTAACCTTGCTGGCGTCCATGAGGGCGACGCTTTGATGGGCTGCGGCGATCATAGCCGTTTTGGTCTCGGCCATTTGGGGAAAGTCGGTCGTAAAGCCGCAGCGGGGGACAAAAGCGCCGGGGCACATGACGGCAAGGTCGGCGTGGACCATTTGGAGCGCCTGCATGGTAAGTGGACCGTACAGATAGCGATGACCTTTGCGCAGTGCCCCACCCAGCATGACGACATCGACCGAGGGCATGCTCTCGTCGATGTAATCGGCGATGGTAATGTCGGCCGTGATGACGGTGATGCCGTCGCGCTGATCGAGGAGCCGGACGAACTCGAGCGCCGTGGTGCCCGAGTCGACAAGCAGCGTGTCGCCATTGCCGACGAGCTCGATGGCGCTTTGCGCGATGGCCTGCTTGGCGGCGACATTGACGTTGATGCGGCGATCCTGGGTGGATACGGTCAGTCGCTTCTGGAGAGACACGGCGCCACCATGCGTGCGGCGCAACTTGCCGGACTCGGCGAGTGAGTCCAGGTCGGCGCGAGCGGTGACAGAGGATACGCCAAAGGTCTGGGCGATTTCTGCCACCTGCACCGAGGCGTTATGCTCGAGCATCTCCATGATGGCGGCACGACGCTCATCGGCGAAGGCTCGGGTTGTCGCATGGGCCATAGCTGCTCCATTCTCGGCTAAATTTGTAGGAATTGTGTTGAGTCTATTTTCGTTCATTTTCTTTTTGAGTAAGAAAACGCCTTTCGATTACTTATCTTTTCTATAAAAGAAAGACGCTGAACGCCCAAAATTCAATATCGAATACGCCCACTCGGCTCCAATTCCTTCCGTTTACTTTTCAAAAACGACTGTATTGACCTGCATGGGCTCAATATCTCGCACATGCAAAGCCGCTGAATTTCATACAATGGAAGCAGCAAAACGCAAGGTAAAACGCCTTGCGGACACGTACGCCCGATGTCCAGATGCGGGCGAGGGAGAGGAGCAAACGCTCATGGCACTTGTTACCACCGAAAAGATGCTCAAGGACGCTCAGGCCGGCCATTACGCCGTTGGCGCGTTCAACGTCGAGAACCTCGAGTTTGTTATGGCCGTTCTGGCCGCTGCCGAGGAGACCAAGTCCCCCGTCATCATGCAGACCACCCCGGGCACCATCAAGACCGCTGGTCTGGACTACTTCTACGGCATGGTCAAGGCTGCCGCCGAGCGCGCTTCCGTGCCCGTCGCTCTGCACCTCGATCACGGCGATGGCTATGACCGCTGCATGCAGGCTTTCCGCACTGGCTACACCTCTGTCATGATCGACGGTTCGCACGAGTCCTTCGAGGACAACATCGCCCTGACCAAGTCCGTCGCCGACGCTGGCCGCGCCATGGGTGTGCCCGTCGAGGCCGAGCTTGGCAAGGTTGGCGGCAAGGAGGACGACGGTCCCGCGGTTGAGGGCGAGAGCCCCTACACCGATCCGGCCGAGGCCAAGGAGTTCGTCGAGCGCACCGGCTGCACCTCGCTGGCCATTGGCGTTGGCACCAGCCACGGCGTGTACACGAGCGATCCTCACATCGAGCAGTCCGTGGTCAAGGCCATCCGCGACGCCGTCGACGTGCCGCTGGTTCTGCACGGCACTTCCGGTGTGCCCGATGAGCAGGTCGCCGAGGCCGTGAAGAACGGCATCTGCAAGGTCAACTACGCCACCGAGCTGCGTCAGGCCTACACCAAGGGCTTCATGGCCTACATGGCCGAGAACCCTGCCTGCTTCGATCCCAAGAAGCCGGCCAAGGAGGGCATGCGTGAGATCACCGAGCTGGTTAAGATCCGCATGACCAACCTCAACTCTGTGGGCAAAGCAGAGTAATAGCAAGGGTACTCCGACTCGCTACATATCCCGGGGAGGGACGAGGGCTTAGTTCCCCAATCGTCCTCGGGCATGCAAAAAGCCTCGCTGCGCACTTCGTGCGGCGAGGCTTTTTGCCCCCTGCGGAAAGATTGGGGAACTAAGCCCTCGTCCCTCCCAGGTTGACCTGCTCGAGGTCGTCGCCCTTGTGGCGTTGGGGCGGAAAGGGTGGAGCGTGAGGGCTACTTTGTTGATGAGGGGTTAGTATGCCCGGGCTTGGTTGGGGAACGCCTTGTCTAGGGATGCTTGGAGCTTTTCGAACGATGCTCGCAAGTTGTGGCTCTGGTCGGTTGAGCGTTTGGCTTTTGTGGTGGGGGAGTCGAGGAGGCCGTTTCTCTGTGTCGGGGGGAAGGAGAATAGGTCTGCATGTTTTAGGGATGGCTGCTGTGCTGCGTCATTGGAAGAATGCATGCTTATGCGGCCTCCTCGATGTCCACCAAAAGGTTGCGCACGGGGTGTGCTGCTAGGTCCCGTGCGTTGGCAGTATTATGCCGCGGACGTCGCAAAGAAGCGCTAAAGAAAGGCTTAACCTGGTTTGACGTTACGATGAAACCGCAGGTCAAAGCTATCGAGTAACACTCTTGAAAGGTTTGGGGCTTAAGGGCTTTCTAAGGTTTGTGGCGTGGATGTGGCGTGGACGTGCGGAGCGTGTGAATGCTCGCTCCTAGCGCTTCGGCTCTGCGGTGCGCACCTGTTCGATGACCTTTTCCATCGTGGCGTCGATGCGGTCTTTTTTGAGCTCGCATTCCCAGATGGTTATGGGTGTCCAGCCCATTTGAGTGAGTGCTGCCACGGCAGCGCGGTCGCGCTCGACGTTGCGACGGAACTTTGCCTCCCAAAACTCAACATTGCGCTTGGGCTGGCTCGGATTGCACTTAGGGCAGCGATGCCAAAAGCAGCCGTTGACGAAGATGGCGATCTTGCGGCCGGGGAAGGCGATGTCGGGTTTGCCGGGAACCTTCCATTCCAAGCGATAACCCGTAAGGCCCGCTGCCCGCAGGCGCTGTCGTACGAGCAGCTCGGGCTTAGTGTTGGCGCGTTTGTTGCCCTTCATGGACTTTTTTATAGCGGCGCGACGGCGCACGAGCTCACGCTCGTCGGCGGAAAGGTCCGAGGTGTCGATGCCGTCCAGCAGGCCGGGCTTGGGACGCATTTTGCTGCGGCGCTTAGGTGCGCGCTTGGGTTTGGTGGCGGGTTTGTCGGCTGTGTTGGGCGCGGCGTCATTGGCGGAGCTTGCCTCGAGCCGGTCTTCCTTCAGCTCAATCAGGGCGTCAATGAGCTCCTTGTCGGCGGGCATCCACTCAACCGTGGCAAGCGAGGTACGCGGAATCCAGCGGATATCGAGCTGGCGGTCGTGCTTCTGGGGCTCATCGGATTCATCGGCGAGCGAGCAGTAGTAACACTCCATGGAGAGATGGAAATCGGGGTAGTCATACTCGACGGTGTAGAAATCGCGCAGGTTGGTGACTTTTACCTGCAGCTCTTCCATGAGCTCGCGGCGTACGGCGTCCTCGGGCGACTCGCCGCGCATGAGCTTGCCGCCGGGAAACTCCCAAAGTCCCTGCATGTCGCCATAGCCGCGCTGCACGGCAAGCAGCTCGTCAGATCCTTCCTTGCGAATGATCCCAGCGGCAACATGAACAGTCTTCAACAGGAGTCCTCTCTCAACATCAACACGTGGCAGGCTAGCTACCCGTACCTTACACAACGGTAAGGCAAGCGTAAGCCATATCGATGGTAGCCGACTCGGCTTCTTGCGACTATAGATGCCGTAGACTAATCGCAAGAAAGGACTCGGTATGCAAACCACGCACATGGCGACCCCGGTATTGGAGGTCGCACATCTCGAAAAGGTATATGGAGCGCTGGGCAACGTGACCCGCGCGCTCAACGACGTCAGCTTTACGGTCAACCGCGGTGAATTTGTTGGCATCATGGGCGCTTCGGGCTCGGGCAAGTCGACGTTGCTCAACTGCGTGTCGACCATCGATAGCGCCACAAGTGGCACGATCCGCATCAACGGGCAGGACGTGACGCGCATGAAGCAGGCTAAGCTTTCGCAGTTCCGCCGCGAGGAGCTCGGCTTTATCTTCCAGGACTCCAACCTGCTCGATACGCTCACGGCACGCGAGAACATCGCCCTGCCGCTCACCATCGCCCGCACAAACTCGGCAGAGATCTCGACCCGCGTGCAGGATGTGGCAGCGCGCCTCTCCATCAGTCAGGTGCTCGACAAGTATCCCTACCAGATGTCCGGCGGTCAGCAGCAGCGCGTTGCCGCAGCTCGCGCGCTTGTCACCGACCCCACCATGATCATGGCCGACGAGCCCACCGGCGCCCTCGATTCTAAAAGCGCTCGTCTGCTGCTCGAGAGCCTGGAGGCCCTCAATCGCCGCCTGCGCGCCACCGTGCTCATGGTCACGCATGACAGCTTTGCCGCCAGCTACACGAGCCGCGTGTTGTTTATCCGCGACGGCAAGATCTTCACCGAGCTGCGCCGCGGCGACACCGGCCGCCGAGAGTTCTTCGACCGCATTATGGAGGTCGTTGCCATGATGGGCGGTGAGGGCTCCGATGCTCTGTAAACTCGCTTGGGGCAACGTCCGCCGTGCCGGCCGCGACTACCTCGTCTACCTTTTGACGCTCACCCTGGGCGTCACGGTCTTCTATGCCTTTAACACCATCTCGATGCAGGTCGACATCGCCGGCATCGATGAAGAGGGCTTGGCACAGGTTATGGGCAGCATACTCGGCGACCTGACGTACTTTTTGGCCGGTGTCATGGCCTTTTTGATGGTGTATGCCAATAACTTCATCATGAAACGCCGCAAGAAGGAGTTTGGCCTGTACCAGGTGCTCGGCATGGGGCGCGGGCGCGTCGCCACGATCATGGCGCTCGAGACGGTGATTGTCTCGGTCGTGGCCTTTGTCGCCGGCATTGTGCTGGGCGTGGGACTCTCCCAGCTCATGACGTTCTTTACGGCCTCGCTTTTTAAGACACAGATTGCCAATTTCCACTTCTTTTTCTCGGTGCATGCGTTCAATCTGACCCTTGCCTGCATGCTCGTAATGTTTGTGCTCACGCTACTGCTGAACCTCCGCGCCGTGCGTCGTACCAAACTCATCGAGCTTATGGGTGCCGAGCGTCGCAACGAGAGCATCAAGACACGCAACCCCTGGATCGCGATTGCCATCTTTGCCGTGGGTGCGGTGCTTGTGGGCGTGGCCTATTACCGTCTGCTACGTGATGGGTTCCCGCTAACCGCGACGGACAGCAAGCTGCAAGAGGCCATGAACCAGTTTGGTATTACGACCGCTATGGTTACCGTGGGCACCTTTGCCCTGTTCTGGGGACTCTCGGGCATGCTCATCAAGCTGCTGCAGAGCCTGCGCGGCGTGTATTGGCGCGGCCTCAACATGTTTACCGTGCGCCAGCTTGCGGCCAAGGTCAACACGGTGTGCTTTTCGATGGGCGTCATCGCGATGCTCCTGTTTTTGGCCATGACCTCGGTGACGTGCGGTATGTCGATTGCCAACGTGATGAACGAAAACCTGGAGCGCTATAACCCTGTTGATGTGTCTCAGACGTATGTCTATTACACGCCCGATACGCTCGACTACTACAAAGAGTACATCAATCCGTCTGAAGCCGATCGCATGGTGCTGGCCGATACAACGGTCGATTTGTACCCCGCATGGCACGGCAGGGACAGTTCGGCGGACAACAACGACGAGACCGGCAAGAAGGTCGATATCGCCGATGTTGCCGGTGAGCATGTCCAGATCGATTCGTATCTGAGTTACCCATTTGGCGGCTCGAATCCTTCGGTGACCCCAAGTGAGATGTGCAAGATCATGGGCGAAAAGCTTCCCAAGGCGTTCGGGGGCAGCAATGCCGATACGATGGGTCTGTTTGTGACGCCGGCAAGCCAGTACAACAAACTGCGTCAGATGATGGGCGAGGAGCCGGTGCACATTGGCCGCGACCAGTACTTGCTCACGTGTGATATGGGCGGCGAGCTGGTCGACCTGTACACCAAATACATGGCCGGCGGCCATACCCACACCTAGGGTCGGCATGAGCTCAAGCCCGCAACCGATAAGTCGGACGAAGATACGGCGGCCATCGCCAACTCGGCGATGGGCAGTAATCCGGGTACCGTCGTCGTTGCCGACGAGCTGTTGTCCCAACTTAATCTGCAGCCGTATTCCAGTAGCCTGCTCGTTAACTACAAACAGGGGATGGATACGACTGAGGCAGACGAGAGCATTAAATACACTGTGCTCGACAATCTGCTCGTTGACGGCAAGGAGCCGGGGTCGTGGGGAATCTTTATCACACGCTCCGAGATGTACACGCAAGCAGCGCAAATGAACGGTCTTATTAGCTACCTAGCCATCTACATCGGCTTTGTATTGGTCGTTGCATGCGCGGCGATTCTGTCGATCCAGCAACTCTCCAACGTGGCCGACGGCAGCCGCAGCTATCGTGTGCTGGCACAGATCGGCTGTGAGGACCGCCAGATTCGCCATTCGGTGATGGCGCAGCAAGCTGTATTCTTCCTGTTCCCGCTGGCAGTGGGCCTGGCGCACTCCTTTGTGGCACTTAAGGTGATCATCGAGCTGGTGAGCATATTCGGAAATATGAGCATCGGCGGCACCGTGGGCCTCACCTGTGCAATCTTCCTGGCGGCCTATGGCGGCTACTTCCTGGTGACCTATCTCATGAGCGCCGGCATGGTACAAGCTGCCATAGCTACCCGCTACAGCGAGTAACAAGCGGGCAAAACCGTCGCAAAATCAGAGGCGTATGACCGCCGCGAAGGGACCAGGGACCCTTCGCGGCGGTTTTTGCCTATCCGGTGCGTCTCGGATGCAAGTGAGTAGACTTTTTTGAACCTGCCGAGCACATCGTGACAAATGATCTATAAAACTGCAGGTCAGAGCTGTGGCGTTTTGGGGCGTGCTTGGTCTCCTGCAAAAAGCCTACTCACTTGGTTTTTCTGCTAAAAGACCGCCACGAGGTAAGGCAACTCCCCCGGGTAGTCGTTGGGGACGTTCTTAAACGACTAGTCAAACAAGAACGTCCCCAATGACTAGAAAAGGAACGTCCCTAACTGCCGCATCCGGAGCAAGACAACGCCGCAGGTAGAGGACGGATCGCGAGCGGGTCGCATTTGAGACAAGGTGACGTGAAACGAAAGGGCGCTGACCTTCTGGTCGCGCCCCTGAAGCCGAACGTCAGATTGTCCAAATGCGGCCCGCGCAGCGTCGAGCCGTTACGCGGTTTGGTAAAACCGCGCAACTAAATCCGTTCTGCGATCTCGTGGATGAGGTAATCGGTCT